>CAMGTC010000271.1 GCA_946061765.1 uncultured Treponema sp. | reverse complement strand
GCAGATACTTTTTTTGTTTCTCAGATTAGTACAGAAGCAAGTGCTGCAGTTGGTATTGTTTTTCCAATAATGAGTATTATTCAGGCTTTTGGATTTACTTTGGGAATGGGAAGCGGAAGTTTAGTTTCCATTAAATTAGGCCAAAAAAAGAATGAAGAAGCCAGTGAACTTTGTTCGACTGCATTTTTTATTGCATTTGGAATTGGAATAATTATTTTATTTTTTGGAAATCTCTTTGCTGATTTCTGGTTCAAGTTAGTCGGAGCTTCAGATGAGGTTTTACCATATGCTAAAAATTATGGACGATTAATTTTCTTTGGTGCACCATTTATGTGTGTATCGTTTGTTATGAATAATAATCTTCGCTCAGAAGGAAAATCATTTTTTTCTATGATTGCATTAACTTCTGGTGGAGTATTAAATATGATTTTGGATCCACTTTTCATTTTTGTATTTAAATTAGGAATTGGTGGAGCTGCTTTAGCAACATTTTTTTGTCAGTTAATTTCCTTCTCAATTTTGTTAATCTGGTTTTTATCACGAAAAACTATATGTAAAATCAACATTAAATATTTTACAAAGAAGATTTCTGTCGTTGGAAAAATATTCGCTACAGGATTACCTTCATTTGCAAGACAGGGAATGGCCAGCGTTGCAACAATTTTATTAAACACAATGGCAGGAAGATTTGGTGGTGATGTGGCTGTAGCAGCAATGTCTATTGTAACAAAAATCTGTATGTTCCTAGGTTCAATAATGATTGGTATTGGACAGGGATTCAGTCCTGTAAGTGGCTATAATTACGGCGCAAAAAGATATGATCGTGTAAAAAAAGCCTTTTATTTTATGGTGAGTAGTAGTGCAGTTTTACTTTCTTTTGCCAGTTTAATTTGTTGTGTATTTGCACCACAAATTATGAGAGCATTTCGTGATGATCAGGAAGTTATTGCAATTGGTAGTATAGCATTAAGATGGCAGGCAGCATTTTTCCCATTTCATCCGTTGATTGTTGGAACAAATATGTTAATGCAATCTACAAAACACATAAAACAGGCAATGTTCCTTTCCATGAACAGACAAGGAGTATATTTTATACCAGCAATTTTAATTTTATCTTTGTGTTTTGGATTAACAGGTGTAGAAATATCTCAATTTGTAGCAGATTTTTTAAGTACGATAACAGCAATACCATACATGATATGGTTCTTTAAGAAACTAGAGAATTCTCAGTAAAGACCGTGTATGAAAAGGACTGTCCCAATTGGGTATTTCATTTTGTTCGGAATGCTGATTATTTTTCTTCTTTTGGTTCTTCCAAAGATTTATCAAGAACTTCTGTAACTCGAACACCAAAATTTTCGTCAATTACTACAACTTCCCCTTTTGCAAAAATCTTTCCTGTTTTCTTATCAACTAAGTCGATTGGTTCGCCAGCTAATTTTGGCAGTTCAATAATAAGTCCTTCTGAAAGTTTTGCTCCTTCTGGAATATTAAAATCTCCAAGGCTTGTTGTTGCGTTTCCTGGGAGAACTTGAAGCCCAAATTCTTGATTTGTTGTATTTGATCTTGTCATAAGTATATTTCCTTTAATTAAAATGTCTCGAACGAATGGATATGGCAGACAGATGTTTATCATGCCACTTTCATTTCTGATTTTCATTTCCAAAGTTATAAGCATAATCATTTCGTTTGGTGGAACAATCTGTGCAAATTGCGGATTTTGTTCGTAGTATAAATGGTCAAGCGTTGGTTTTTTTAGAACATAAGCAGGATTTCCTTTTTTAGATTTGAATCCTATATTTGTGCGGTTTTGAGTTCCCATATTATTCAGGCAGTTTGTGATTTCTTCATAGAACTGTGTATAAATCAGTCTTCTTAGAATATCACTTTCAAAATAGGAAGTTGTTCGCCCAATAGATTTTATAATGTCATTCTTACTGTCTTCGGAATTTATATTTTCAGTGATTTTACCGTGTAAAATTTGGAGAGCAAGTTCAGGATCAATTTCGGTGAGTGTAAAATATTTATTTTCGTATGTTTTTTCAAAATCACTTGTATCCCATTCTGCAGGACATAAAGAACATGGAGTTGGAATACTACGGATAAATTCTTCAAATGTAAGTTGATCTACTGAAGCAACATAAATATGCACTAAGGTTTCAAGATAAGAAGAAAGTTTAGCTGTCATGTTTCTTGAAAAAGTTTCAAAGGCATAGGAAATACTACGTACTTGTTCTTTTGAAAATCTGTCTGGCCGTTTAAAATCATAAATTTTGATTTTTCTGGAATTGCCAATATTTAAATTTGGTGTAGATTCAGAATCGGAATTTCCGGAGCTGATTGCATTTAGTAGTCTGTCAATTTCGTCTTGTGATAATACTTCTGACATTTGTTTTTTCTCCTTCTTGTTTGTTTTATTTTTTCCTGCAAAGTCATCATCTGATAAACCATAACTTTCTTTGTCTGAAGATTTTGAAGAAGATTTAGCTTTACTTTCTTTTATTCTTTTTTGAATGTTTTCCTTAGCTTTTTTTGTAGCTTTGGCCTTGCGTTCTTTAGCAGCTTCCTGTTCTTGTTTATCTTTTTCAATTTTTTTAACAGGAACACCAGCTAAAAGAGCATCAATTTCGTCCTGAGATATTGCACCTTCGTTTTTTTCTGACATAAAAAACTTCCTTAAGTTAAATTATAGAACATTTATATAAATTGGCAAAAAAATTTTTTGCAAGTTACATGCTATAGAGTGTAAGCAATAAAGAAATGAAAAAATATGCAGAAATTTTTAAATTAGTTTTGTTTACTTGTGGAAAACCAGAAAAAGGAATAATTACAAGAATCTTTTTCCAGGATAGAAAAGTGTATGGTTGTTTTGGAGATTGGAATATCTTGCAAGATAAAGAAACAGGACTTGGCAATGGAGTACACAATTTTAGTGCAAAATGGACTGTTGGTGATGAGCAGGCAGGTGTTCATAATCAAGTCGGAGTTAACGTTTATTGGGATAAAAACGGTGGTGATAACGAAAATGTAATGGGTTCATCCTGTTTCTTTTAATTAACAGAATTCAAAATTGAAGAAGTTATTGAAGATTAGAAAAAGTAAAATAAAAGGTTATGTCCGAAAAAGTGTTGCTTTTAGCTGACGTTTTGAAAATTCGCACTACATTATTTTATGTATGACATTAAGCGAACTTTTCCAGACATTAAAGACTGTTCGCCATCTAAACTGACTTTTATAGTTCCGTCTGTAGTTGGTAATTTTGTAAATTTTATTTTCATAGTAATCAATTAGTTATCAAAAACTGAAAAGTTGCTGATTTATAACTAATTGTATGTTAATATTTAAAATGGGAAGAAAAAAAATTAGGGACAGTAAAGACTTTGAAAACATTTATAAATCCTTAAATCAGACAGACACGAATACAGTATCTAGTAAACAAGAAATAAGTAATAGCCGAAATGAAAAGATAGAAAAGGTATATTTAACAGAAGATGAAGAACTTGATAGGTGGTATGAACCAGAAGCTGGTGACCCAAATGTTTTTGTTGAGTATAAAAATTTCACTTGGCAACGTTCAAAAAGCAATGAAACTGTAAATGATACAAGAGTAGGAAAGGGTGGTTTTAGTTTCTATTATGCAATTCATGTATTCGACGACCCTTATTCCATAACTTTGCCAGATAATGGACATGAAGACCAAGATAATGGAAAGCGAGTAAATACTATTGGGTTAGCCCCAGGTCAAGATAAAACTCTTGTCGTAACAAAGGCTGACCTTGATGATGATGGAAAACTAAGGATTATTTCTGCAATTTTAGCAGACAGTACAAACAAATCAAAACTTTATGATACTTACTGGAAGAATAGGAAAATTAAATCAA
>CAMGTC010000270.1 GCA_946061765.1 uncultured Treponema sp. | reverse complement strand
AGAAGACGGAATTAGACTTAAGCATTTTCTAGAAGAAGAGTTTGAAGTAAAGAATAATAACCAGATTTACTGGGATGATGTGGCCATGTTCTGCCATCCAGAAGATTTTGATTTAACAGTTTATCCCATTAAAAAAGGTGACATTTTGGAAATTGATAGTTTTGAAGAACTTTGTGAGCTAGACGCAGGTTACAGAAACTATAAAAAATAGGAGCGTGTTAAAAAATGGAGAACACAAAAAAAAGAAAAATTGACCCGGCAACAACAATAATTCCTTTTATAATTATCCTTGCGTTGTGTACTTTGTTCGTAATTAAACCAGAAGGTTCTACTAATGTAATCGGAATTATCAGAGGATTTTTGGGAGATACACTTGGTCTTTATTATCTGATTATAGGTCTTGGAATCCTGCTTGTATCATTTTGGATTGCTTTCAGTGATATTGGAAAAATCCGTCTTGGTGGAAAAGATGAAAAACCTAAGTATAACTTTTTTACCTGGGGGGCAATGATTTTTACCTGCGGACTTGCGGCGGACATTCTTTTTTATTCTTTTGTAGAATGGATTTATTATTCACAGGAAAGCCGTGTGGCAGATTTAGGTTCGATTCAGGAATGGGCATCTACAATGCCTTTGTTCCACTGGGGACCAATTCCATGGAGTTTTTATGCTGTCCTTGCGGCCTGCTTTGGTTTTATGCTTCATGTACGCGGCTGCAATAAACAGAAATATTCAGAGGCGTGTCGTCCATTGCTCGGAGATAAAACTGATAAACTGCCAGGAAAGATTATTGATGTGCTTGCTGTAATTGCACTTATTGCTGGAACAGCTACAACATTCAGTGTTTCAATGCCGCTTCTTTCTACTGCCATTACAAAATTATTTGGATTTCCTGAAAGTAAATGGCTTACAATTGCTATTCTTGTTGTAATTTGTTTTGCTTATACAATTGCTGTAATCACAGGTATGAAGGGTGTAAGTTACATGGCAAAACTTTGTATGTGGGTATTTGGTGCTTTGCTTGTATATGTATTTATATTCGGAGGAAAAGCAATTTATATTCTTGAAACAGGATTTTCTGCACTTGGTAATATGGTTCAGAACTTTATAGGACTTAGCACTTATACAGATCCTCTTAGAGAAAATTCTTTCCCTCAGAACTGGACAATTTTCTACTGGGCTTACTGGCTGGTATGGTGCGTTGCCTCTCCATTCTTTATGGGAAGCGTTTCAAGAGGACGTACAGTAAAACAGGTTATTCTTGGTTCATTCATATTCGGTATGAGTGCGACTCTTGTTTCATTCCTTATCCTTGGAAATTTTGGTCTTGGAATGCAGCTTACAGGAAAAGTAGATGTAGTTTCACTTTATGAACAGACTGGAAACCTCTACGAAGCCGCAATTGAAATTATAAAAACTTTGCCTTGTTATCAGATTGTACTTGTTCTTCTGATTATTTCTATGATTGCATTTTATGCTACCAGTTTTGATTCAATCACTTTGGTTGCATCTGCTTATTCATACAAACAGATTGGAAATCAGGAAGAGGCTAGCAATAGAATGAAGCTTTTCTGGGCTATTCTTTTGATACTGCTTCCTATTGCACTGATTTTTAATGAAAGCAGCATGGCAAATCTGCAATCAGTTTCGATAATAGCTGCATTCCCTATTGCCATAGTTATTATTATGATTATTGCTAGTTTTATTAAGGATGCGAAGAGATATATTAAAAATGAACAGAAATAGGAAGTAACGAATATGTTTTGATAAATAAAGGACACAACTTTAAGGGCAGCCCCTTATAACGAGTCTCCGAGAAACTGTGTTTCGAAGGCTCGTGCGGGCTTCAAGTGCCAGCCCGTAACGCCCGCTGCAAATCTTGCGGAAAGTGAGGCTGTCTTTCAGAATGGTAAGATTGGTGTTTTTTGTTTCTTTCCACTTGTTCATTTTTCAGATTCAAAAAAATCGATTTCCGAACTGTTTAGTCTTCCGTTGTGTAATGCGTACGCTCGCCGCCAATCAGTTTTGGTCTTGAGTATGCCGCCGTAACGTAAGCTTTTCCAATAAATTTCTGTTTCAGATGGACTGGAACGGCGACTTCTTTTATATGCATTCCAATCAGCGTCCTTCCGATGTCAAGCCCTGAGGAGGCCTTTCCGTGCTCAACCACAACATGCTTCTTAAAGCCGTAGTAGGCTGCTGTTAATAGAGCCTCCTCTGTGAATCCACGGCACAATGCAAACTTCTTCAAGTCCGAATTTTTCGGCGCACTCACGCTCAATAACGAGTGCACGGTTCAAGTGCTCGCAGCACTGGCATGCAAGAAAAATTTCTTTTGAAGAAAGAATCCGGTTTGCTGTCTCAAAAATTGTTTTTCCTGTTTCCTCGTTGGAATTTTTTCCGATTGATCCGCGGTAACTTCGCAGGTTGCACAGCCGATTACAAAAACAGAGCCTTTTTCCGCGGATGCGAATCGAGCAGTTCTGTAATTATCTTTCAAACTGAGCGGAAACTACATAAAGAGATTTTGCCGTTGTCGTTTTATTTTCGTTCTGATTCATAATTTTGCCCTTATGGGCATAATGGTATCACAATTTGTATTTTTGTGCAGACACTTTTTACGTTTAATAGTTTTACTTTTCTGAGGGGCTTTGCGGTTTACACTGCAAGAATTTTTGTTGTGAAAAAAGCTGGATTGTTTTTTTTAGCCTTATGCACACTCGCAAAAAAAGTTATTAGATTCTTTGATTTGAAGGCGAGGTATTAATGTGGTATATTGAAAGAAAGGAACTGCCCGATTTATGTCGGTCGTTTCCACTTTTTGCTATAGAGCCGTCAAAGTGCTATCAAGACGTTTGGCGGCTTTACTTTTTAACTCTTCTGTAACTATTCAGCACCTAAAATCCCAGGCATAATGCAGGAGTTCCAGCAAAGGCAAGTTTTACAGCTTCAAAGGCGTTTATCCCATGTTTTCTTGCTGAGTCGATATAAGAACGGATTTTAAGATACCAGCGTGCACCATCATCTGAACGGAAATTTCCTGCGACCTTGGATTTTGACTTCAGATTCCTGATTGTTCTTTCTGCGGCATTATTTGTAAACGGAACCTCAAAATTCCTTGCAAAGAGAAGCATTGAGTCTTTAAGCTGGGCAAGCCTTTCAATCAGTGCAAGCACTTTTCCTTTCTTCTTCCGCCCGCGTTTGATTTCAGTCTGCAGTGGCGGAGGGTTTTCTTTCCTTGCAATCCCGATTATTTCATCGTATTTCAGACTGTAATAATCAAGATAGCAGGTATCCAGCCTTGTTCGTCCGCAGTCAGCATAGGATTTCTTCAGGCGGTAAAGTTCATGAAGCATATCCCGGAACATTTTCGCCCATCGCTGCTGTGGATGATTTTCAATCACTCCCACCAGTTCCCGAAGAATAACCGTGTATCGTTTTTCGGCTGGTACACAGACTGTTCCCCTGCATTTCTCGAACAGGGGACATTTTTCGCATCTGGCAGGATAATGGGAAACTGTCCTGTCAATTTTCTTTGGGACTGAAAGGTTTGAAGATTTGTGACCTTTCTGACCGCCTGCCTTTTTTTCTGATTTGGGTCTGAGGCTCTTTGGATTCGGTTTGGAATATCCGTCACTTGAAGGTGGCTTTGATGAATTGCGGGAATTCTTGTTGAGTTTTTCTTCAAGGTCTGCAATTTTCTCTGTGAGTGTTTCGATGGTCTCTGTCTGTGACTGAATATTCTGATTCAGACTTTCGATTGTTTTTTGAAGAAATTCGTTCTGCTGCTGCTGAGTTTTCAACTGCATTTGCAGCAACTCAATTGTTTCTGAATCTGTCATTTTTCCCACCGCTTAGAATTCTATCACATTTGTATTTCC
>CAMGTC010000269.1 GCA_946061765.1 uncultured Treponema sp. | reverse complement strand
AGCCTTTGCGGATGTATTCATTAAGCCGCTTAGTCGCCCACTGGCGGAATTGAGTTGCAATTTTGGACTTAATGCGGTAGCCCAAGGAAATTATCATATCGAGATTATAATATTCAACCTCTCGTTCTACACTTCTATTGCCTTCAGTTTGAACTGTTCGGAATTTCCGAACAGTTGCTTCTTTTGTGAGTTCACCCTCTTCAAAAATATGCTTTATATGTTCGCTTACATTTGCCTTGCTCGAACCATACAAGTCCACCAACTGAGCCTGCGTAAGCCAGACAGTTTCGCCTTCGAAGCGAACATCAATAGAAATTTTTTCATCTGAGGTTTTGAAGATTACGATTTCAATTTTGTTTTCTTTGGGCATTATCATAAATCTCCTTTTAGATTTTATCTAGTTTTTCAAAATCCTGATATAAAAATACCAGAATATTCCGCATAATAACTGCATCTTTTGCAGGTAGCTTACTTTCTCGCAGGTAATCTGTTATCTCTGATTCGATAAAGTGCATTGCAGCCTGAAAGAAGATTTTTATTTGACTTAAATCAGTTCTGGTTGATACAGAAAAAGCTGAAGAATGAACATAACTGCTGGAATACTTGTATAAAACCGTGAATGAATTTTCCAAATTACATTTTTTTGCCAAAGTTCCAATTTTTCTCTCTTTTTTATTTGGAATTTTGCTTTTGGTCCATCCATAATTTTCTGCAAATTCCTGGCCGTATTTATTCAAATAATCATCATGAATTATATCCCATTCTGGTATACTGTTCCCAACAAGTTGAGTAAGATGATATCTAAGAAATTGCAGATGATCTTTATAAACAGGAACTAAATCAGGATTCTGAACGAGATATTGTCCAATTACAAAACTTTCATATAGAGAACGATATTCTACAATCACACTATTAAAGCAGCCATTCATTGCAAGAAGCAGAATACTTTTATATTGATTCAAATCATTTTGCAGCTGAACAGAAACATGTTCTGCAATTTGAGAGTTCTTTTTACCTTTGCTTTTTCTTGCCGTATAGTTATAAATTGCAACAGCGCAATCAAGGAAAATAAAACATCTTCTTAGCATTTCTGAATTCTGGAGCAATGCGACTTCTGAAGATGCAATATATTCTTGCCAGAAATGCTGGATAAGTTGATTTTCATTTGAATAAAGGAAGTCTGTGAATTGTTCTAAATATTTATCAAGCTGCAATTGTCTTTCAGTAACGTTTCCGTTTTGTGAAAAATCTGTAAGAGGACATTCTGAAATAAGACGTTTTAGGAATTTTTGGTCCATATTTTTTTCTTGTACAATCTTACTTTATAAATTTTTGAGGAATATCAATAACAATTAAATTTCTACAATATTTTATATTATTGTAGAAAATTTCTTTATCTGGCAGTTTTTTCATATAGATTGAAAAACCATTGATTTCCATCAATTTCTGAACAAGAAACATTCCAAGACCTTTTCCTGATTCTTTTTTTGCAGCTTCTTCACCACGTTTATGTTCTAGAAAAATTGTTTCCAATTCTTGATCTGTATTAAAAACACTTATCATATCAAAATCTATTTTCATTGAACCATCATTTTGTTTTTCAATCGTAACGGAAACATCTGTATTTTCTTTACAGTATTTTTTACAATTCTCAAATAAAAGAGCAAATGAACTTCTGACAGAAAAAAAATTACAAAAAATTTCATCATAGTTTTTTTTCGATATTTACTTTTATATTTCTTTCCTTAAATTCATTTTCATAGATATAAAAGGCCTGAACTAAGCAAGAATGAGCTTTTTCCCAGGTTCTATCAGTTGAATCAAGCAATTCGCCGGAAGTTATTAAATCCAAGCAGTTATATTCAAATGCAACTTGTTCCAAGGCTTTCTCACAACGAAGTAATTCTCTAGCATAATGAAGTGTGTTTTTTTGTACTAAATTATTTATATAATCTACTTTATCTTCTTGATATACTAACTCATCATAGTTTAATTCTTTCCTTAGACTTGAAGTAATATCATGAATGATGTTTTTTGCATTGTGTAAAATAATGTGCTCACTTTCATTATATGATGTTAGATTATTTGAGAGAATAGAATTTGATTTCAATACCGCTGGAAGTAAGACTTTAGTTGCATGTTTTGCATCTTTTGAATTTCTATATTCATCATAAAAAAAGAAATACTTTCCAGAATCTCTTTCCCTGATAATAACCATATAATCTTTAAAAAAAACACAATTTTCTATTTTGTTATTTTTTATTGCTGATAACAAATAATCTATTTTTGATTTGTCTTCTGTATAAACATAAATCAAATCGTTATTATTATTCACACCCAAAATTATCATTTAAATAATTTAACTCCCTCAAATACAAGTGTTGCAATTCTTGTTGAAATTTTAAATGCAACTTCCAATTGTTCAACAGAAAAACTTTTCTTGGAGCTCATTTTTTCAAGTTTAGTTTTATAGAGTTCTAATGTTAACTCATCTCCATAATAGGGTTTTACTTTTTCATACGAAGTTAATACCATTTCATCCCAACTGAATATAGTTTTAGACAGTTCTTCGATTGCATTTTTGAATACTTCAAAATCACCTGCGCTTTTGAAGATTTTTTTATCAGCCAAATCAACAGCTTCATGAAAAATATTTTGTGTAGTTTGACTAGAATAAATTATAATTTTTTTATTTGGCGTTTTTGTCTTAATGGATTTTACTATATCTAAACCATTATTCTTACCGAGTTTTTCTCCTACACCATTAATATCAACACAAATAATTTGGGAATCCTTTATATCAATTGCATCTAATGTGTCAAAATCTCTTTCAAATAATTGTCTACATTTCCAACCTGATTTGCTCAAGTATTCAATAATATCATTCCTGTTTTGATCATCAATAAATAAAACTCTTGTTTTTTCCTTAATTTCTTCAATACTTAAATTTCTAAAAATTTTCTTTTTCTTAAAAAACATTCTTATCTCCTGTATGCTTATTTTAGTTTTTATATTCCCAATCTCTCGCATAATGGCAGCATTTTTTCGATTGCGGCGACAATGCGTTTTTGCTCGGCTAGTGGCGGAAGAGGAATAACAAAATCAGCAAGAACTGCTGGCTTTAGTTCAGTCTGATTTGTTGAGCCTGTTCCACATTTTTCCAGTACTGGTTGGTTTAATTTCAGAACGTAATAAAGATAATGCTGATTGATGTTGCCAATGGAGCGAATAACAGTAACATGGCTATCTGGATAAACGCCTTTTATTCCAGCAGGAACTTTTGTTTCGTACAATCCGACTCTTCCCATTGTTCCGCCACCAGTTGAATTGATGACTATATCACCCTGTACGAGATTGTCAGTTTCGGAATATCTAGTAATGTTATTTTCATTAAGATATAATGCAAGACCTAAATCAATACCGCCAGTTTTTACATTACATTTTTGAGCAAATGCTAAGAAATTACTTTTATCAGCATATTTTGGTGATTTTCCTCGTTTTATTTCATTACAAATCTCTCCTAACCTGCACCAGCACCAGTTTTCTGGAATATCAAATGGTATTTCATCTTCTGTAATTTCCGTCGTCACACGGATTTGTGATTTACTACGTAAATCACTGCTTTTAGTTTTTTTATTCTTTCCATCGCAAATTCCGTAGGAATTTGCAAATCCGTGTGACAATTTTTCTTTCCGTATTTCTTCCAGCAAGTCCCGTGCGTTGCCTTCGCTGGCAATTTGAGGAACAAGTTTTCCCTGAACAGCTTCCTGCAGAATTGCTTTTTTTGTGAGTGTGCCGATTTTTTCATTAATGGCTTTGAGTTGTGTTTCTTTTTTGCCGTATTCTTCTATGAGCGGCATGAACTTTTCGATTGCAGCGACAATGCGTTTTTGTTCGGCGAG
>CAMGTC010000268.1 GCA_946061765.1 uncultured Treponema sp. | reverse complement strand
AAAGGTTATCTTGATGAAATTACTTTAGGACCCGGTCAATATTTTTTACTTGGAGATAACAGAATAAGTTGTGATGACTGTAGATTAACAGGCCCGGTAAGTAAAGAGAATTTTGCAGGAAAAGCTTTATTTTCTTATTTTCCCTTTAATGAATTAAGACTTTATTAATTTATGGAAGTAAATAAACAATCTCCTTTTGATAGTATTGAAAAGTCTGGAAAAAGTATTTCTCTTTACATTCATATACCTTTTTGTATTTCTAAATGTAGTTATTGTGATTTTTTTAGTCAGGAATGCAAAAATTTTTCCCAAAATATTCTGGATAATTATTTAAAAGCCTTAAAATCTCAGATTGAATATATTCAAAATACATGTTCAATAAAAGTCTGGAATACAATTTATATTGGAGGAGGAACTCCAAGTTTACTTTCTCCAGAAATAATTAATTATCTTTTTGAGTCAATTAATTTTCGATCGTTTGATAAAAAAATGTCATCAAGTGAAATTACTTTAGAAGTTAATCCTGACGATCTTACAGAAGATTATTTAATTAAATTAAATAATACCCCGGTGAATCGGCTTTCTTGTGGAATTCAAAGTTTAAATCAAAAATCTCTTGAATTTGTAGGAAGAAGAGCTGACCGGAAAACTAATATTAAAGCTTTAGACTTGATTTCTTCATTTTGGAAAAAAGAATATTCTTTTGATTTAATTTGTGGGCTTCCTTACGAAACTAAAGAATCATTTTTTGACGGATTAAAAAGTATTATTTCTTATAATCCAAATCACATTTCAATGTATTCTTTAACATTGGAAGATGAAACTCCATTAGGAAAATATTATATTTCTCATGAATATGATTATGACTTTGCGGATAAACTCTGGCTTAAAGCTAAATCTTTTTTAGAAAAAGAGGGTTATTTACAATATGAAGTTTCAAATTTTGCAAAGCAGGGCTATGAGTCTAAACATAATCTTGTTTATTGGAATCATAAAGATTATATAGGTTGTGGAGTTGCTGCAACTGGTACACTTTATTCAAAAAAAGGGGAAGGTGTTAGAATTACCAATACAAAAAATATAAAAAAATACATTGATTTTTGGACTTCAGATAATATTTTTGATTTTTCTCTCTTTGATATTGAATATATTGATTTAAAAACTTCAATTTTTGAATTTTTTATGATGGGCTTAAGAAAGCTTTCTGGAATAAGTTCGAATGAATTTACAGCTTCTTTTAATTACAAACTCCCATCTTCATTTGTAGATTTGATTTTACTTTGGCAAAAAAAGAATCTTGCTATAATTCAAAAAGAAAATGGAGATACTCGTTATAAACTTACTAAAGAAGGAATTTTATACTTAAATACTTTTCTAGAAAAACTGAAAATTGATGACGATGAACTTATTCCCCTTAATAAAAATCTTTAGAGAATAAGTTTTATCCAAATTAATATTGTTTACTTTCGTCGTAAGGAATTGTTAATATAAAGCTTGAACCTACATCAATTTCTGAAATTACATTAATTTTCCAATTGTGAGTTTCAATTATATCTTTTACAACAGATAGCCCCAGTCCCATTCCTTCTTCCCGGCGTGAATTTGTGGCGCGGTAGAATAAATCGAAAATATGTTTTAAATCTTTTTCTGAAATTCCAATTCCAGTATCTCTTACAATTAGCATAACGTTAGAATTTTCAAGATAAGAAATCATTTCGATTGTATCATTATCTTTTGTGTATCTAAGGGCGTTCTGGAATAAATTTTCTAAGGCACGTCTTGCTAAATCAATATTCATAGGAACTTTTATGTCTCTTTGAATATCAATATTACAGATAATATTTCGCTTAAAAACATTTCCCATTATCTCAGATTCTTTTGCAAAACTTTTTAGTAATTCAGTAATGGAATTCATTGTAAGACCGGCTCTTAATTCGCTTGTGTTTAATTTCATATAGCTTATTAAATTGTCAATCATACTTTCAAGTTGATTTGTTTTTGCTGTTACTAAAGAAAGAGTTTCTTTGATTTCCTCTACATCATTAATTACACCGTCTTTTAAAGCTTCAATATATCCTTTTATAATGGAAACCGGAGTTCGTAAATCATGGCTTATTCCCATGAGGAATTTATTTTTTCTTTCCTGGCCTTCTAATAAAGAAAGTCTCATTTTTTCAAGACAATCCAAAATGGAAGTAATTTCATTAAAATGAAGTAATTCTCTTTTTGAACCGGAAAAAACTGGTTTTTCAAGATTTCCCTCAGATAATTCCTGACTTACTTTTTCGATTTTTACAATTGAAGCTGATATGTTTTTGGAGATAAAATAAATCAATATTAAAGCTGCAATAATAAGAACAATAAATAATACTAAAACTGAAAGTTGTAATATATTTCTTACAAAAAAAGGCTTTTCTTTTCTTAAAGTTCTGGTAACTAATACTGTTCCTTTTCTCTCAATATTAGGTGATGTAATCTGATAAAAATATTTTGATGATGAATTTGTAATAAAATTTATAAGTTCTAAATTTGTTACTTTTGATTCCAGTGTGTAGTAGGGCATTGTGGAGTAAATAATAGATCCATCTGTATCAATCAAAAGTGACTGAACATCTCTTTGTAAATCTTTAAAGAGGCTTTCTATAGAGTTAATATCATTACTAGAGAATTTATTTTTGTCTAATCTTTTAATTATTTGATAGCCTTCAGTTAAGTATCTATCTGAAGAAATTAAATATTGTCTAAAAAATATATAACTAACACACAGTATCGGTATTAAACTGATAAAAATAATCAGGGCAGTAAACTGCTTTTTAATTTTCATGTCTTTGAATGCAATCCTTATCAAAAATGTAACCCTTTCCGAATTCTGTTTTTATATAGTTCATTTCTTTTCCATTGCTTTCTAACTTTTTTCTTAATCTCTGGATGTAAACAGCAACAGCGGTTATATCGCCAAATTCAACCTTCCAAACATCCTGATAGATTTGTTCGGGAGATAAAATTTGACCTGCATTCTTGACTAAATACTCTAATACTTCATATTCCTTTGTTGATAAAGGAATTTTAGCATTACCTTTTTTTAATACACATGAATTTAATAACAATGTATAGTCATCAAATACAATTGAATCTTCAGCCTTTGCTGTAGCTGAAGTTTGTCGTCTTAAGTTAGCCTGAATTCTAGCTACTAAAACGCTAGGAGAAAATGGTTTTGTAATAAATTCATCAGCACCAAGGTCAAGACCTTTAATAATGTCTTCGTCTGTATCTCTTGCTGATAATATCATAACCGATGGCATATTCAGAGAGAACTTTTCTTTGATTGTTTTTAAGAAATCAAATCCACTCATGCCTGGAAGATTAAGATCTAACAAAATTAAGTCTGGTAAGTTTTCCTTAGACAATTCTTTTAATGCGTCTTCTGCGTTAAAATATTGTTTAGTTTCTATATCTGATTTTTTTAGGTACAAACATACCAAATTGGAAATTGACTCTTCGTCTTCGATTACAACTACTTTAGAAGTAACACTCATCATTTTTCTCCGTTAAACTAAATCTATATGATAAAAGAATAAAAGTCATATAATTTTTTGTTTTATATAATTAAGTCCTATAATCTTCTAATTAGTTCGAATTTCGAATTTTTTGAAAATTAAACATAAAATTGATTTTACAAAAAAATTGTTTAATTATGAAAATCGATAAGAAAGAGGCTGGGCAAACGCATTATAAACGCTTTTCCGTAATGTTGGCGCGAAGGAGCGGGGCGTGGTTCAAAAACACTCTTTTTGTGGCTGCTGCGAAGCGGCAGTTCAATAGTTTCTATACCACAAAAAGCGTGTAGCGCATTATTGCACGGTTTTGAATCACGCAACCGTGACTGGGAGCCAAAAAATCGGATATTTGTTTAT
>CAMGTC010000267.1 GCA_946061765.1 uncultured Treponema sp. | reverse complement strand
TAATGCAGTAAAGGATGGCCAGGTTTCTAAAGATGGTTTCCGTGTTATTATTGTTCTTCCAAAAGATACTAACACTGAAAAACCAAATATCAGCGAAAAGAATCTTGAAGATAAATTGCTTTGGGCTCGTAATAAATGGCTTATTGCTCATCCAGATTCTAATGAAGCCAAAGCTGGTGCATTTGTTGGTTTGTCTGGAATTAATATTGATTTGGCAAAAAATAAATAATTTTTAATTCCTGATTTTTATGGCCTGGAGTTTTTCTAAGGCCACTGAAAAAGGTCTCTATTTTTTAAGGCCTGAAAAAAAAGCCAGATTTTTGAGAAAAAAATCTCATGAATCTGGCTTTTGCTCTTTTAAAGAGCAAATAGGTTGTCTTTCATTTCCTGATTTTTCATCAAGAATTGTAATAATTCGTTTTATATTGGCTGCAAAGATTGTGCAGGCTCCCTGTATTTTTGTTGCATAAAGACAATTACCCGTTGAAACATCGTAACCCAGTACGTTTTTGAGTTCACTGTTCTTTGCCTCAATCTTATAGCGCTCTTTTGAAAGCTGCTTGAATTCTTCTGTCTCCTGAAATTCCTGCTGTTGCTTATACTCATCACATTTTAAAGTTATACTGAATATGAAGTTCAGGTAAACTATTACATTAAAGACGAAAATGGAAAACAGAGTACAAAAATTGCAACAAGCTCATTCAAAACTACACCAAAGGGTGGAACTGGAAGTATTATTGCAGTAAACGCTCCAGATATTTCAGGTAAAATTGAAGGTGAGAATTTTGTATGGGTTCAAAAACCAAATATCAAAGGAAATCATACAAATGGTTTTATAGAGGTAATGTTCTTTAATGCTGACTGGGATTATATTGGCAGTTATTGGGCTTTATATTCAACAGTACAAAAAGACTCTTACAAGGGATTTTCTCTTGCAGATGTTTACTGGAATGATAAAGGTAAAGAGGCAATAAAGAATCTGACAACTCTTAATGTGATTTACAAATATAATGCAAATGACGGAAGTGGAGCTTATGATGGTCTCCCATGTACTGTAAATGAAAATGTGCAGAGTTTTACAGGACTTTCAATCAGTATTGATTTAGCACAGGAATAATTAATTTACGATTAATATTTGAAAATTCTCCCTTTCCCAGGGTCACATTGTGGTCCTGGGATTTTTTATAAGGGTTTACTTCAAACCTTAAATGCGGCGACTCAAGGCTTTAAGGAAACAGAAGGCGGACGTGCCTTGACTCGACGTATTTAAAATCTTTTAAAATCTTTCTGCTTTTTTACTTAGACTTTGTGTTATATTAAATATATGAAAAAGTATGATGTTATTGTCATCGGAGCGGGAAATGGTGGTCTGAGTGCCGGAGCTTATGCCAGTAAAGAGGGCTTAAAGACTGTAGTTTTTGAAAAACATAATCTTCCTGGAGGCTCTGCTTCAAGTTTTAGGCGTGGTCGTTTTGAATTTGAACCTTCCTTACACGAAATGGCTCAGGTTGGTTCTGAAAAAAATCCAGGTGCTACAAGAAAAGTTTTTGATATTCTTGGAACGGATTTTAAGTTTCATCATGAAAATACTACTTATCGAGTAATTTCAACTGATCCTAATGAAAAATATGATGTTCGCCTTCCTTGTGGGATTGAAAATTTTTGTAAAAAAGTTGATGAAGAGGTTCCTGGCTCATACGAAAGTGTGAAGAGATTTTTTGATTATCAGGAAAAATCTATGAGGATTGTAAATAATCTGCCTCACATAAAGTTTAAAGATATTCCTGATGTTATGACTCTTTTGAGAATGGTTTCGTATTCTACCGAGAAAGTAATGGATTTACTTAAAATTCCTAAAAAAGCGCAGCACATAATTTCTACTTACTGGCCATATGTTGGAGAATCTACAGATACTATGTGTGCCTTTATGATGGGTATGATGGATTACATTTACGTTGTAGACGGGGCTGGAATGCCTAAAAAAACTTCTCATGAAATTTCTATGTCTATAGAAAAAGTAATTCGCCAGAATGGTGGTGATATTTTTTACAATTGTCCTGTAACAAAGATTCTTGTAAAAGATGGTCAGGCTTACGGCGTTCTTGCTGGGGGTAAAGAATATTATGCAAATAATATTATCTGCAACTGTTATCCAAATGACATTTATGGAAAGATGATTGACAAAAAAGAAGTTCCAGAAATTGAAGTAAAAAAGGTTAATGCCAGACAAATAGCACTTTCCTTTGTTACTGTTTATTTGGGATTAAATAAGAGTGCTGAAGAGCTTGGCGTAAAAGATTACACTGTTTTTTTACAGCAATCAGCAAGCCCAAAAGAGCAATTTGAGCAGAGTCATTGTTTGGGTGGAAAAGGTTGGGTAATTGTAAATAACATGAATGTGACTCTTCCTGATTTTAGTCCAAAAGGAACTTGTGTTATGTCTATTACAACTTCTGTTTATGGTGATGATTGGGCTAAAGTTAAGGCTCAGGATTATCGTAAAACCAAATACAAGATTGCAGAAGAGATGATTGATTATTATGAAAAAACTACTGGAATAAAAATCAAACCCTACATTGAAGAAATTGAAGTGGCTAGTCCTGTTACCTTTAGCCGTTATATAGGAAGTCCAAATGGTACACCTTACGGATATCAGACTTCAAATTGGGATGGAGTTTTTGTAAGAACTGTTTTTAAGCATTTTGAAAAACCAATTAAGGGTTTGCATTATGTTGGAGCTTATACAGAAGGTTCTTTAGGTTATAACCAGACTTATAAATCAGGTATTAATGCTATTGAAGAAATTAAAAAGGAGGCCCAGAAAGATGAGTAAGAATTATTTAAAATCCCTAAATCCTTTTAAAATTTTTTCAATTTTAAAGGAGAGAAGCAGAAGATTTAAAAAAGCTACAAATGAAGAAATACCTCAATTATATTCTGTAAATGCCCTTGCCAAAGAATTGCATCCAGACAGACAATTTGTAAAAATAGCAAAGGTTGAAAGTTTTGGAGAGGATTGTAAACGCTTTACGTTTATTCCATGTGAAGAAAAGGGTACTAATACTCTTGCTTATTTTGCAGCAGGAAATTATATCAGCGTTTTTGTTGATATTGATGGTAGACAGATTTCAAGAGCTTATTCTTTATCTTCATCACCAGATGAAAGTCTTGCATGCTTTGAGGGTAAAAATTCTGTCTACAAAAAGGGCTTTTATCAAATTGCGGTTAAGCTTGTAAAAGGCGGTGAACTTTCTGATTTTATACTGAAAAACTGGAAAGAAGATGATATTGTTGAGATTTCTGCTCCGGAAGGTTCATTTAATTACGTTTCTTTAAGAGATGCAAAAACTGTAATAGGAATTGCAGGAGGAAGCGGAATAACACCATTTTTGAGTTTTTCCAGAGCAATTTTACAAAAAAATGAAGATTTTAACCTGATTTTGCTCTATGGAAGCAGAAATTTTAATCAAATTTTATTTAAAGATGAATTTGATCAAATTGCTAAAATGTCTTCAAAAATTAAGGTTGTTTATGTTTTAAGTGATGAAAATCCTTTGGTGCCAGAAGAAGAATTAGGTGGACAGAATATTGTTACTTTTGAAAATGGTTTTATTACTGCAGATATAATAAAAAAATATGCTCCAGAAGATGAACCTTATTCGGTTTTTGTATGTGGCCCTCAGCCAATGTATGATTTTTTGGATGGTGAATTTGAGAAGTTGCATTTAATCAAAAAATTTATCCGAAAAGATATGTATGGCGAAATTCATGATGCTAAAAAACAAAAAGACTATCCCGGATGTGATTTAGAAGAAGTAGAAATTACAGTAAAGATTTGTGGTGAATCTACAATTGTAAAGGGAAGTCCTAGAGATACAATTCTTCAGACTCTTGAAAAGAATGGAGTTAAGGTTCCTGCAAGATG
>CAMGTC010000266.1 GCA_946061765.1 uncultured Treponema sp. | reverse complement strand
GCAGGTGGTAGCGGTGCTGAAGTTTAGTTTCTGACTGGTAGTAAGTTTTCAAACTTTTTGTGTTATAGAAACTATTGAACTGCCTCTTCGCAGCAGCCACAAAAAGAGCCTTTTTGAACCACGCCCCGCTCCTTCGCGCTAACATTACGGAAAAGCGTTTATAATGCGGAAGCCCTGCAAAGTGTCCATTGACCGGACGTATTTTATTTGTAATTCATAAAATTTTTTCAAGGCACAATAAAAAATCTTTTGAGTTATCAATAACAAAATCAGATTAAGGCTGAATACATATATTAAGGGGGTGTAATTTAATCAAGGAAAGAATTATTGTTTTTCACAAGAACAGGGATTGTCACTTTCTGTCATGACGGTCTTTTTTAAATTTAATTAGTCCGAAATACGAGTTTTTTAATTCTAAACAGTGGCAAGGATTGTAAGGGCTGGCGTAGCCAGTTCCGAAGCGTAGCGAAGGAATGAAGCGACAGCGGAACCCTGAAAAGCCTGATTTTTGCGAAGCAAAAAGCCACCCAAAGAAGAAAAATTTAAAACTCGACATTTGTCCTTATAATTAATTAGTAATCTTATAATTTATTTGGTAAAATCTATTTTGTAAGAATTTTATAAACAGGATTAATCTATATCAATCAGCTGTAATCAACTGTAGTAAGGTTACTATCTGTGTACTAAAAAAATTGGTAAAAGTTAGGTATATACATAAAAAGAAGGTAGAATAAAGGTATATAGGTATAAAATACCTATAAAATACTTAAGTAATACATAAATTCATGTTTTTAATAGAGTAGGGGAGTGGACTTAAGGAGTCGTAAGTATGAAAATTGATGAACGTTTACAAAAGCAGATTGATTTTATTCTTGAAATCGATAAAGAGAAAAATATATTCAGACAGACTCATCTTACTAACCACGGAAGAAATGAAAATGATTCTGAGCATGCCTGGCACATGGCAATAATGGCATATCTTTTAAAAGAATATTCAAATGAAAAAATTGATATTGGAAAAGTCATGATTATGTGTCTTCTTCATGACATTGTAGAAATTGATGCTGGAGATACCTATGCTTATGATGAGGAAAATAAAAAAACGCAGAAGGCTAGGGAAGAGGCTGCAAAAAACAGAATCTATTCACTTTTACCAGAAGACCAGTGTAATGAATTAAAAGCCCTGTTTGAAGAATTTGAAAAGTGTGAAAGTGCAGAATCAAAATTTGCAAGGGCAATGGATAATTTTCAGCCCCTCTTACTAAATAACAGTAATGGCGGCAGTGACTGGAAGGAGCATTCAGTATCTTACGAAAAAGTAATGGGGCGTCAAAGTGGAACAAAACAAGGTTCTGAAAAACTTTTTGATATTACAAATCAGATTATTAATGATAATGTAGAAAAGGGAAGTTTGTATAAAGAGCAGGGATAAAGAGGACAAATATTAATTTCCTATGCTACAATATTTCAAATGAAAAATTCTTTTGTTATTAAAACATTCTTTATAATTCAACTTTTATTATTTTATACCAGTTTTATTATTTGCGATTATTTTGATTTCTTTTCTCTACCGGCCTCATTCATTGTAAATATTTCTATGGATTATGTTGTTATGGGGGTATGCATCATCTTGTATGGAGCTACCATGGCTCTTCCAAATAAAGTTAAAGCTGATAGATTTTTTATGCTGATGATTTTTGTTGAATGTGTAATCATTTTTTCTGATGAATGTGCGTGGCTTTTTCAAGGACATCCGAATTTATCTGTTGGAAACCTGATTACAAACTTTGTTTTTTATAATGGAGCTTTAGCCCTTCCTCTTGTAAGCTGGTTTTATCAGATAGAAGTACTAAAACTTAAAAATGAAAAAACAGATAAGTTCAACAAGATTCTTTTAATTATCTGTATAATTTACGAAATTTCTTTGATTTTAAATAATTTCTTTGGATTTTTCTTCTCTGTTGATTTTACAACCGGTATTTATTCCAGATCAAAATATTTCCTTGTGTGTGTAATTCCAACTTATGCTTTGCTTCTTGTCTCTCTTTATTATGTTATCCGTTCAAAAGCAAGTGCAAGAATTAAGATTTCTTTTATCATAATTAATATCACACCCTATATTTCTGCTGCAATTCAGTTTTTTACATTTGGTCTTTCTTTTCAATACGTGACTGTCTTACTGGCTATTCTTCTTGTTTATACAAAAGTTCAATCTTCACTTAGGGTTGATTTACAGAATGCTAAATCTCAACTGATGGTAAGTCAGATTCAGCCACACTTTTTGTTTAATACTCTGGCTACAATTCAGGCACTTTGTGAAGAAGATTCAAAACTGGCGGGAGAAACAATCAATAAATTTTCAAAGTACCTCAGGGGAAATATGATGGCTCTGGATGATAATTATCTGGTGCCTTTTGAAAAAGAAATTGAACAGGTAAAATGTTATATTGATATTGAAAAATTAAGATTTGATAACATAAATGTCACTTTTGATTTAAGAGATTCAGATTTTTATATCCCATATCTTTCTGTTCAACCTCTTGTAGAAAATTCTATCAGACATGGGGTTAGAATAAGGGAAAAGGGCCTTATCAAAATAGAATCCTTTAGAAGTAAAAATTATCATGTTGTTTCTGTTACCGATAACGGGGTAGGTTTTGATGTTGATTTTTTGCAGCAGAATCTTAACAAGGGAAATTTAGATGAACATATTGGCATTCGAAATGTTTATCAAAGAATTCTTACTATATGTAATGGTAAAATGGAGTTTGTAAGTTCTGAAAAATCTGGTACTAGTATAACTATTAAAATTCCTTTAAAACATTTGTAGAAAACATTAAGGAAACATTAAAGTAAATGAATCTCATTTGTGTTGATGACGAAAAAATCATCTTAAAAAATTTAGTATCTAAATGTAGAGAAATTGATTTTGTAGATGAAGTTTTTTCTTTTTCCAGTGGATTAAAGCTTCTTGAATTTTTAGATAAGAACCCAGATTATTTAATTGATGCTGTTATTCTTGATATTGATATGCCTGATATTACAGGGCTTTCTCTTGCTAAAGAAATCAAAAAAAGAAATAAACTTATAGAAATAATTTTTGTTACTAGTTTTAGCCAGTACGCTATAGAGGCTTTTAAAACACGGGCTAATGGCTATCTTTTAAAACCAATAAGTACAAATGATTTACTTGAAGAACTGGAAAGTGTTAAAGAGAAACACAATATGAATATGATTTCGGTTGGTAACAAAAAGCAGTCAGGAATATACGCCAGATGTTTTGGCAATTTTGATTTAATAGTAAATGGTAATCCAGTTGAATTTGCCTGGACAAAATCTAAAGAAGTTCTGGCTTATTTAATTGATCGTGAGGGAGGAATTGTTACCAGAAAGGAACTTGCCGCTGCAATATTTGATGACAGAGAATACAGCAGAAGTAATCAGACTTATCTTTCAAAAATTATTATGCATTTACAAAGAGATTTAAAAGCTGTTAATGCAAGTGATATTTTTATTAAAGGAAAAGATTCTTATAGTGTTGATTCAAGAATTTTAACCTGCGATGCCTGGGATTATTTGAATGGAACTGGTAAGGAAAAGTATCACGGAGAGTACATGCTCCAATACAGTTGGGCAGAACTTAGCATATCAAAATTTGAAAATTGAAAATGATAAATTTTCTCTGTATTACCCACATGTTTCAACATAATCTGCTATAATAGTAAACGTATAATGATTTTATACAACTCTCCTTTAATGTTTTTTATTTAACATGATTGGGAACCTGTAAAGTTTTTATAGGTTCCCATTTTTTTTGCCCTGTATTTTTTTCCCAGGTGGATATACGTAGTAGTACATCTAATAAACTCTCTTTCTAATAGAATAAAGATGCTATGTCAGGGCGAACGCATTATAAACAAATAATCGATT
>CAMGTC010000265.1 GCA_946061765.1 uncultured Treponema sp. | reverse complement strand
GAAAGCTTAAAGGCTTACTTAAAAACAAAGATAAAAGATGCTGCACTTTCTAAAGGAACTTTGGAAGAAAAAACTGCTGCAATAGCAGAATTGGATAAAACTATTGATTCTAAACTAGATATCCTTGTTTCATATAATGAAAATGAACTGGATTTTTCTGAAGAAGAGAGAAAAGAAATCCTACGTTATATTGATGAATGTAAAATCTTAGACCCTGCCTGTGGTTCTGGAGCATTTCCTATGGGGATTTTGCAGAAAATGGTTTATGTAATCCATAAACTTGACCCGCAGAACGACAACTGGAAGTTGCTCCAGATTGAAAAAATAATGACTGCCCCTAATATCACATCAAAAGAAAAGAATGATATGATTGCAGAAATATCAAGTATCTTTGATGATAATGATTTAGACTATGCTCGTAAGCTTTACTTAATTGAGAATTGTATTCATGGAATTGATATACAGCCAATTGCTACACAAATTAGTCGCTTACGTTTTTTTATTTCCCTTATTGTTGACCAGAAAGTTGATTCAACTAAACCTAACTTTGGAGTTCGTCCACTTCCAAACTTGGAGAATAGATTTGTTACTGCTAACAGTTTGATTGGACTTGATGAACAACAGGCTTATTTAAGTACAGATGAAATGGATAACTTGCTCAAGCAGTTACAAAAAGTTCGACATGATTTGTTCAAGGCAAAGACTCCAAAACATAAGTTTGAACTTCGACAGCAGGATAAAGAGATTCGAGAAAAACTTGAACAAGAATTGATTTCTGTAGGCTTTGGAAAAGAAAATGCAAGACTTCTTTCTACATGGGATCCTTATGATAAAAACAGAAGTGCAGAATTCTTTGATGCAGAATGGATGTATGGAATCAAGGATGGATTTGATATTGTGATTGGAAATCCACCGTATGTAAATGTAGCTAACATTCGTCCAGATTCATATCGAAAGCAACTGCAAGAAATATTTTATTCTGCACGAAATAAAGCTGATTTATATTCATTTTTTATTGAAAATGGATTTAAATTATTAAAACAAAGCGGAATACAATCGTATATTGTCCCTCATACATGGAAAGCCACTGATAGTTTTAAGAATTTAAGAGAAATTATTTTTACAAAACATAGAATGATTAAAATCGTTAATCAAAAAATGGGTGTGTTTGATGCAGTTGTTAATCCAATGATAATCTTACTTTCTAACTTGTATTGTAAGGACTATTCTATTGAAGTATACGATGGGATAGGAAATTTCAAATATTTGTTACCTGTAAAAGAGATTAAGGATGATATAAATTTCTCAATTGACTCTGAATCTTCATTGGTCGAGAAAGATTTATTTAAAAAAATTGAAAAAGTTGAATTAAAACTTTCTGATATAATTCAATTTTCTCGTGGAATAAAGACAAGTGATGATAAAAGATTTATTCATAATGAAGCAAAGAATGATGAATATAAAAAAGTATATCGGGGAAGAAATATAAAAGCCTATGAAATGAATTGGGCAAATGAATTTGTCTGGTATCGACCTGATTTGATGCGAGAGAAGGTTGGATGTTTACCTCATACTAAAGAGTTTTTTGAAGTTCCTGAAAAATTAATAACTCAAAGGGTGAATAGTTCTATGCAATTATTAGTTGCTTACGATAATGAACAGAACTATTTTTTGGATACAACTAATGTTTCAAATTATCATACAAGGAATAAGGATTATTCTTTGAAATGGATATGTGGAATTTTAAATTCTCGAGTAATAAACTATTGGTATCCTAGAAAATATCGAATGCCAACAATAGGAGGTTATGAATTAAGTTCTATTCCAATCCCAACCGCCACAAAAGAACAACAAAAAGAAATCATCACCCTCGTGGATAAAATCCTCGCCGCAAAAAAACAAGATTCTTCTGCCGACACAACAGAATGGGAAAAACAGATTGACCAGAAAGTTTATGAACTCTACGGACTTACTCCAGAAGAAATTGCCATTGTGGAGGGAAAATAAAAAATGAAAGACTGGTTAGTAATGACTGATTTAAAAGAAAAAGATTTCAATAACATCTCTTGGTTACCAGTCTATTCATATACTGAAGAAAAAAATAATTTAAAACCATTTCAAGATGGATATAAATCCGAAGTGACTATTCTGAGAGGAGTTTTAATTAAACCAAATCAAAAAAAAAATATATCATTATTAAATCATAATGATATTCTTCATTATCAAAAAGAAGAAAGATGGCTTTCACGAGATTATAAATATTTTAAAACTGATGATTTTTCTCCTGAAGATAAAAAACTTAAAGGTGAGTTTTTGGTATTCAAGAGATCACATCCAACGACTCACGAGATGGAGATATCGATTAGTTATGATTTTATAAATGCGTTAGGTTTGTATAAAATAAACAATAATTATTGTAATCCATTAAGAAATGATGAAATAGTAGTAAAGACTGAATGGGATAATGTACATCATACATATTCAGTTTTAATAAAGAAAGAATACCTAATGGATTATCTGAGTGCTAGAAAAATGTCTATGCTGTTTGAGGTGTTTATTGAACGCCAGTATAAATCTCTTACACCATTACAAATTACAAATTTTAATGAAAATACAAGTAATTATTGTTATGAATTATATTCTTCTCAAACGCTTCCAAATGGAATGCGCCCAGATGAATCAGCAATGGTAATAAAAGCGGTTTATAATGATGTAAATCCTAATATCGATGTACCTGTTTTTGACAGAGAAAACATGACTGTCACTAATGAAGAATTAAAAACATCTAATGGTCCGATTATAAATAATTATTTTGCAAATTTTAGAAAATTTTTTGTTTTAGAAAATAATAATTATAGTGAAATTATTTGGCATGACAAATCTAAGGCTATTTTTGATTATTATATTGATAATTCAAATAAAAAAGTTATAACAAAAAAACTTGAAGATAAAATACAATTCTTATGGTTTAAGCCAGATGTCATTAAAAAATTACTTGAAGAAAAATACACTTCAATAAAGTGGCGAACAGCAAATATTGCTACGATTTATTTTGGAAATGAATGCTTTGATATTGGATTAAACAAAGAAGGATTGGTAAATGTATTTATTACCGATGTTATAAAACTAGATTCTTATTATCAGAGAATATGGCATGCTTATAATTGCTCTCCAAGTGGAGGCGTTTCTAATGAATTATTAGCTGTAGAAATAGCATGTAAAACTGTTAATACGACAGCACCAGAAGAACTACTTGATTATGCAATAGAAGAATTAAATTCATCATATAATAAAAAATATGGTGAATATGTATTCAAGCAATCAGATTCAAAACTTTCTAAAAGTAAAATTAATAGGTTTGTTTCGATATCTAAATCTGACTGTTTTACTTTATGTAAGAATTTAAATATTTATGTAACAGAAAGATTTGATTTAGAAGTGTTAAAAAAACAAACATCGAATGCTGACAAAAAATTAGGTTCCTTAAAACGGCTAGAATTATTATTAAGTCAGAAAGATGGTAATGTGCATAATATAATCTCACCACTTTTTATTATATATGATATGAGAATAGTTGATTCGCATGATGTGGACGAAGATAATTCAGTATTCGATAGATTGGGTATTAAACTAACTGGAAACGAAGAGAATTATGTTGTAATAGGAGCAACTATAATATTCTTACTCGCAAAATGTTTACATGATTTAGCAGAGATTATTAACAAATGAAACTTTCACAAAAAACAATACAAGTATTAAGAGAAATAATAAACGAAAAATCTCAATATCGTTCAGGTCCTGTTCTTGTAAATTTTTTTAATGAATTAGGATTCCATGATGTATACGCTCAAGGGTTTCCCTCGAGATGGGCTTATACAGAAGATAGACTTAATCAACTAAACGGTACTGCAACATTAGATCAATGTATAAGAAATGTTTTTGCACCA
>CAMGTC010000264.1 GCA_946061765.1 uncultured Treponema sp. | reverse complement strand
CTTCAAGTAGCTGGCTTTTCCCACCAACCCATTTTATAAACGGTTTTGCCAACATGACAAACTAATTATACTTTATTTTAACAAAAAATTCTATATTCTTCTCAACCACCGGCCCAGTAAACCTACCGTATAACTGATACACAAATGATTATCAATATAATATTACGAACCTATATCTTTATAACCCGCTTTATATTCTGATGCTTCCTGCTTATAATATATAAATATAAGATTACACTTATCAATAAAATTCTTAATCAACAAAATAACAGCAGGAAAAAATGACAAAAATTCAAGAAATTCTATTCTCTTACCAGGATGAAAAATACGCTGATTTTACTGCAAAATTGATTCCAACTGAAAAACGAGAAATGTTTATTGGAGTACGCTCTCCAGCTTTTAAAAAAATTGTACCAGCTGTTCTTTCTTTAGGCGAAGTGGAAGTAAATCAGTTTCTTGAAGCACTGCCTCACCAGTATCATGAAGAAAACATTCTCCACATTTGCCTTATAAACAGAACAAAAGATTTTAATGAATGCCTTTTAAAATTGGAAAAATTTCTTCCTTACATTTCAAATTGGGCTGTAAGTGACGGATTAAGTCCAAAAATCTTTGAAAAAAACACCGATATGCTTATTTCTAAAATTAAAAAATGGATAAATGATGAAAAGCCTTATACCAAAAGAGTTGGAATGCTGTTATTAAAGAAATATTTTCTAGATGAGGAATTTAAACCTGAATATTTAGAATTGTGCAGCCAAATTCGAAGCCCAGAATATTACGTAAATATGATGACTGCCTGGCTTTTTTCAGAGGCTCTTGTAAAACAGTGGGATGCAACCCTGCCATTTATTCTGGAAAAAAAATTGGATTCCTGGACACACAATAAAGCCATCCAGAAATCCGTTGAAAGCTTTAGAATTACTCCAGAGCAAAAAGATTATTTAAGATCTCTTAAGGTAAAAATCACCTTACTGAAGGATAGCAAACATAAACCGAAAAAACTACTACGATTTTCTGAAACAAAAAAATGAACCGGAAGATGACGAAATTCTTGTATTCATTAAAGAAAAACAAATCAGTCACAATTATGGAATCGGCTATAGACCGATGACTACTCTGGTACGCCAAAAATTCGCAATAGAAATAAGCGGGAAGAAAATCCTCAGGCTTATGAAGAAAAACGCACTGCTTTCAACAGTCCGAAGAAAACGTTTTACACCCGAAGAATACAACAGGATGAGGAAAAACAGGGAAGAAGTCCCTGAAAACCTTCTTAAACGTAATTTTTTCGCCTTAGAAAGCAACAAAAAGTATGTTTCAGACCTGACATATCTTTACGGCAGAGAATGCGTGAAGTACCTAAGCCTGATTGAGGATCTGTTTAACGGAGAAATCGTAGCGTGGAGAATTTCTGATCATCCTGATGAAGAACTGTGTGAGAATACATTGGACTTACTTGCAGCAGAAAGAAATCTTAAAGGAGCCATTTTTCATACAGACCAGGGATCAACTTATCTTTCTCCAAAATTCAAGGAAAAGATTAAGTTTTTGGGAATGATTCAAAGCTGTTCTGCAAGAGGAGTCTGCTGGGATAATGCATCAATGGAAAGTGCAAACGGAGTAATAAAAACTGAATGCCTTTACAATAAGTTCGGCAAGTCAAAGTTCAAAAACAGACAGATTCCCATTGATGAAGTTGTAGCCGAAATTGCGCCATTTATTGAATATTACAACAACGAAAGACCAAAGCAGTCTTTAGGCGGATTATCACCGGTGCAGTTTCGGGAACACAATCCGAAAGGGACATATCTGATGGTCATAAAAGATTGACAGAAATCAGAGTATTTGCAATTATAAAAACCTGTAACTGTTTTGAAACAGAAGAAACACTTTTGTCTCTCAAACGGTTGCAGTAAAATAAATATGCTGTATTACAGCTGACTAAAAATAAGAAAGTGTCACCAATTCGACACCAGTGACTTTTAAAACTGTCATCTTTTTTGGGTGCATATCAAATCGCCTAACAAGAAGTTCAAAGCAGATGTCGCACTCAAGCCGCGCCACCGTTTAAGCAATTGATATGTACGCCTGCTACTTGAGGTGCTGGAGTTTTATGAAAAGAAACTTTTTTCTTTTATCCATGAGTTTTATTTTCTCAATTGCATTATATGCCCATGGAAACACTTTAACAGACCATTCAAAAATAAAAGAATTTTCTTCATTCAGAATAATGGGAGAAATAGATTTACGTACAGAAAAAGATTATTCATCAGCGGTAAAATACAGAACCTTAAATCATGAAGGCGGAATGAAGGTAAGATGCTTGGAAGTTTTGAAAAATGATATACTGGAGAATGAAGCTGGAAAATGGTTTTATGTCTTATTGACATCTCCAATGTGGGTAGATAGCGGAGAATGGATTGAAAAGTATCAAAAGTTCTTAATTTTTTTACCTGATGATATGCCGGTTTTTGATTTTGAAGAGTAAGAAAAAAAATTTCATGGGGAATTTTATGAGTAATAAATACTCGGTCATAGACTAAAGAAAATGGTAAAGAACTCTTCAAGGTTATCAAAGTTCCATTTATCGACAATATCAATGAATATGTGCGGTTAGCAAAAAGAAAATCATTATCAATGATCCAACTGTTGAGAAGATTTGAGAAGGAAAATTTTAAGGTTCCCGGAAAGGCTAAATCAAAATGGCTTACCTATAATATGGCAATGAGAGCACGATTCTTTGATGATTAGGTATGTGATATGCTTAAGAAGAATCCAATAAATGAGGTTGGTGTAACTACTGTTTGGGGAATAGATAATGTCGAGGATGTTTTAAGAGAAACCAATTTGAAGTGTAAAACAGAAAATTGCATGACACCAAAACATCTTGTTGATGAGTTATCAGGCTTCGAAAAAAGATTTTTTGAATTCATGTTTACTGGTTCGCTATACAAAAAAATATATAGACTTTATGAATTAGAAAATTAAACTAATTTGAATATAACTATATCTTAAACGGAGAGCAACAATGAAATTTCATACATTTGGAAATGATGATGGGAAAACCATATTATTGATACACGGAATGCTTAATCCTTGGCAGATTTGGAAAGATGTTTCAGATGCATTTGCGGACTGTCCATGGGAGGAAGAATATCAGCAACACTGGCTGGAATGCCCAAAATAACTGTAGAAAATCTGATTCTGGATGGTGCGCCTCTTCTTTCGTTACCTAAAATAATGATTGCTTTTATGGCAAAGAGCTATGTTAATATAATTAATAAATCAAAAAACAGAGATTCTAAAGTCATAGAAAGTTTTAAAAAAGATTTTCTTCCGGAAAGATACCTAAACGATTATTTTGCACTTGCTGATTATATGAATGAGCAGTCTATTAAGAATGCCTTTAACAGTGTATTTTCAAAGTTTGAATTCAAGAAGTATGATGCAACATGTAATATATTGTTTTTGCATGGTACAAAAGGAAATGAATCTGTATCGAAGAAATCGGCAATCAAAATGAAAGAGGCGAATCCACAGACTGAAATCAGGAACTTTGAAGGATACGCACATGCGCAACTTTTAAGCTTTGAAACATCGAAATGGATTAAAGAGGTGCAGGATTTTCTTGGAAGATAAGAGACTGCGAAAAGCTGGACTGTAAACTGAATTGCCAGCGAAGTGTTTTCCCAAGCGATCACAGAGACTGGGGCGGAGTCTACGGTGAAATGTGCATTATGTACGAAGGCCGTTTGCCAGACTAATCCTCATAAAAAAAGACAAGCTGCTTTTTACGGGCAAGTTGTCTTTAAGATTTTTGACTCTTAAAAAAATCCAAGAGTATTTATATTCGAAACATAAACAGTAGCTGTCAGCTGCAAGCGAGTAACTCCCATTAATATTTTTATTGCAGCCTGCTGAATTTACAGAATAAATTTCACACTCTCTA
>CAMGTC010000263.1 GCA_946061765.1 uncultured Treponema sp. | reverse complement strand
CTCCTTCTTTTACTGATTTTTCAAAAACAACTCTGTATCGGGTAAAGAATTCACTTCCAATCAAGAAGAAAATAATAATTCCAATTAAAATATCAGATACGTTTTCGTTTAAACCAAACTGACTGGCAATTTGAATAGCACCATTATCCATAAGACAAAGGAAAAATGAAACTGAAACCATGGCCAAAGTTTTAAAATTACTCATCCAGGCTACGATGATAGCTGTAAATCCTCTGCCCCCAGAAAGACTTGTAGAAATTGTATGACTTACACCGCTAACAACAAGACAGCCGGCAAGACCACAAATAGCCCCCGAAAGAGCCATAGTTCTTATAATTACCTTTTGAACATTAATTCCAGCATATCTTGCAGTATCCCATGATTCACCTACAACTGTTAGTTCATAACCATGTTTTGTATAACGCAGATAAAAAGTCATCAAAAGTGTAACAACTATTACAATCAAAAGATTTAATCCGTAGCGTTGTCCAAAAAGACTTGGAAACCAGCCTGCATTTGTAGAAGGATTAATAATTCCAACAGAATTTGAACCAACAGGATTTTCCCAAAAAACTACACAAAAGGAAATTAACTGCATGGCTATGTAATTCATCATAAGGGTAAAAAGAGTTTCGTTTGTATTGTACTTTGCCTTAAAAATTGCAGGAAGAATTCCCCACAAAATTCCGGCAATACAAGAACAAATCATAATCAAAGGTATTAACAGTCCATTTGGAATTTTAGCTCCGTAAATCATAAGGGCTGCAGAAGCTAGTCCGCCCATTAAAATCTGTCCTTCAGCTCCAATATTCCAGAAACGCATTTTAAAAGCTGGAACAAGGCCTACGGCTACCAAAAGAAGAACTAAAGTATCACGGATTGTAACCCAAAAACGACGTTTAGTTCCAAAAGCGCCATTCAATATTCCAGCAAAAATTTCCAGAGGGTTTAAAGCTGTTACAGAAATAATAACTATTGAGCATACAATTAAAGCTGCCAGAACAGCTGCAAGACGTATAAGCAAAGATTTATAAAATGGAAGATTTTCTTTTTTACTAAGACGAATATTATACATTTGAAGCTCCTTGATATTGTACATTACCATCGCCATCACCACTGGCTGTCATCAAATAACCAATTTCCTCTTTTGTTGTTTTTCTAGCATCAACAATTCCAGTTACTTTTCCCTTGTTAAGAACGAGGATTCTATCACTTAAATCAAGTAAAACATCAAGATCTTCTATAACGCTAATTACCGCAGCTCCACGCATTTTCTGTTCATTCATTTTATTGTAAATTGTATAAGAAGAATTAATATCCAAACCTCTAACTGGATAAGCTACCATTAAAACATCTGGATTAGAAGAAATCTCTCTACCAACAAGAACTTTCTGAACATTTCCGCCAGACAAACGACTTACAGGATATTCAATACCAGGAGTTACAACTTCCAGTCTTTCACGAATTCTTGCTGCAAGACTTCTAGGTTCCCTTCTTTTTACCAGAGGATCTTTACCCTTTTTATAAGTTCTGAGCATTACGTTATCGGTCATACCCATAAGCCCTACAAGACCCATTCCCAAACGATCTTCTGGGACAAAAGCAACTTTTGCTCCGGATTTTTTAATCTCACGGGTTGTTTTATGACTCAAATCTATTTCTTCATTTTCCTTATCAATAAAGACAACCTTACCTTCTGTATATTTGTAAATTCCATCAAGACACTCAAAAAGTTCACGAACTCCACAACCAGAAATTCCTGCAATTCCCAAGAATTCTCCGGAACGTGCTGTAAAAGAAACATTATCCAATGCTTTTAAACCTTCTTTATTGTAACAAGTAAGCCCCTGAACTTTTAATACATCTCGTGGATTTACAGGCTCTGAACGTTTAATATCCAAATCGATTTTTTCACCAACCATCATTTCTGTTAAAGTTTGAATAGTTGAATCTTTTGTTTTTACAGTATCAATGTACTGGCCTTTTCTTAAAACTGAAACTCTATCGGAAATCTCCATTACCTCATTTAATTTATGGGTAATAATTACTATAGATTTTCCGTCATTTCTCATATTGCGAAGAACATCAAAAAGGCTCTTTGTCTCCTGTGGAGTTAAAACTGCTGTTGGTTCATCCAAAATTAAGATATCTACACCTTTAAATAAAACCTTTATGATTTCAACAGTCTGCTTTTGCGAAACTGACATATCATAAATCTTCTGATCCAAATTAATTTTAAATCCATAAGAATCGCAGATTTTGTAAATGTCTTTTTTGATTTTATCCATGTCCAGAATATTTCCTAAATCCTGACCTAAAATAATATTTTCTGCGGCTGTAAATACATTAACTAATTTATAATGCTGGTGAACCATTCCAATTCTATGCTTGTAAGCGTCTTTAGGAGAGTGAATTGAAACTTCTTCGCCATTAATAAAAATTTGCCCCTGATCTGGACGATAAATACCAGCAATCATATTCATCAAGGTTGTTTTTCCAGAACCATTTTCGCCCAAAATAGAAAGGATTTCATGACGATTTACAGTAAGATTTACATTATCGTTAGCAACTACATCGCCAAAACGTTTTGTAATGTTTTTTAATTCTACAGCGACAGTTTCTTCATTCATAAAAACTCCATATCAATTAAGTATGACGTATAACTTTTAGAAATTTTCCAGAAGTTATATCTCATACCTAATACGATCGGTCAAGGGACACTTCGTTCAAGCCCTTGACTCGCTCGTTTTTAGGATTTGTAATAAACCCTAAATACGACCGGTCAATGCACGCTTCGTTCAAACCTTTGACTCGGCCATTTTTAGGGGTTGTATTAACCCCTGAATAAAAAATCCGGCAATGGGTTTTTATACCATAACCGGATTTTCTTATTTAATTAGAACTAGCGTTCTACAATTCCATCAATTCTAAGATCAAATGCTGGAGCGGCAAAACCATTCTGTTCATTGAATGCACCGTTAGAAACATATTTTGAATATTTAGCATATTCTCCGTTTTCAGCAATTAAAGACTCAATTGATTTTCCGGCAACTGTAAACTTAGATGTATCAAATACCTTTACAGAACCATTTTTAATTCCTTCGATTGCAGCAGTAACTTTTTCTTCTGTTCCAGCTGCAGCAACTTTTGCATTTACAGGAGTGATGTAAACAGCGTTTTCATCATATCCCTTTGACCAGTCAACATCGAATTCTTTATCTTCCATAACAGCTTTAGCAGAAAGTGTATAGAAAGCACCCCAGTTCAAAGCAGCAGATGTAAGAGCACAGTTTGGAGCAACAGCTGTCATATCAACGTTGTAACCAACACATGGAACACCGTGAGCTTCACAAGCAGAAGGAGCACCAGTTGTATCAGCATGCTGAGAAATTAATACACAACCGTTAGCAATAAGAGCTTCGGCAGTTTCCTTTTCCAAAGTTATATCTGCCCAAGAGTTTGTATAACGAACTTCCATTGTAGCAGAAGGACAAACTGAGCGAACTCCAAGGAAGAAAGAAGTATATCCAGAAACAACTTCAGCATATGGATAAGCACCTACATAACCAATATGAGCATTAGAAGCTGAGATTTTTCCAGAAGAAATCATTTCATTTAATTTTAAACCTGCAACAATACCAGAAACATAGCGTGACTGATAAACTGATGGCATATAGTTATGAATGTTTTTCAATCCAGAAGAAGCAGCCTGATATCCTGTTGCATGAGCAAATACCAAATTAGGATATTCTTTAGCAACCTGAATAAGATAAGATTCATGACCAAATGATGTAGCGATGATGTATTTACAACCCTGTTCTGCTAAGTCAATAGCGGCATCGTAACATTTTTCATCTTCAGGAATACCTTTCTTTTCGATAACCTGTGAATCTGAAAGTCCAAGACTAGCTTTCATTTCGGCAATGCCTTTCATGTGAGCTTCAGTGTAACCTTCATTTTCATCACCAATGTAAATTACACCAACT
>CAMGTC010000262.1 GCA_946061765.1 uncultured Treponema sp. | reverse complement strand
CGATTATAAAAATCAATTTTATGCATTACCAATTAGAATTCGAAATTCGAACTAATTACACCTTTTTATATTAATTATTTATTGTAAAAACAATTACAATTTCATAATATAACAATAAATATAGAGTTTTTAGAACTTAAATACGAATATTTTGTTTTCAAAAAATTTTAAGGGAGAAAAATTTGAGTTCAGCTTTATCCATTTCGCAGATTAAATTAATTCATGAAACTTTTGATGAAATAATAGAAAAATCAAGAATAAAAGAATCACTAAAACACATACAACACGGAACAACCACAGTTTTTGAACATTCTTTAAGTGTTACATATTACTGTCTTAAAATTGCAAATACTTTTAAATGGAAAATCGATGAAAAATCAATGATTCGAGGCGCTCTTCTTCATGATTATTTTTTATATGACTGGCATGATAAAAAGACCAGATTAAAACTTCACGGATATTTTCACCCTGCCCTTGCCTTAAAAAACGCAATGGAAATTTTTGATTTAAATGAAATTGAAAAAGACATAATTAAACATCATATGTTTCCATTAACTCTTTGCCCTCCTAAAACAAAAGAAGGCTTTATAATTATACTTTCCGATAAATGGTGTTCTCTTTACGAAACATTTAAAATCAACGAGTGGAAAAATGGAAAATATGCCCGCAAATTATGGACTTTTAAAGAAGATAGAAAATAATAAGGATAAATTATGGAAATTACAGTAGATTTTTCCTGGTCAGCACTTTTTTTATGCTATTTTACCTACGCTTTTATTGGCTGGGCCTATGAATCTTTTATATGGGCACCTCTTGAAAAAAAAGAATTCCTTAACCGCGGATTTTTAATTGGTCCTTGCTGTCCTATTTACGGAATTATAGCAATTTTAGATTATTATTGTCTTTTCTGGATTAAAAATCCGCTTGGTATTTTCTTCTTTGCTATTTTTATTTGCTGTCTTTTTGAATATATAGTTTCTTTTACATTTGAAAAGGCCTTTGGCGAAAGATGGTGGGACTATTCAAATTATGCTTTTAATTTAAATGGCAGAATCAGTCTTTATTCAGGAATAATTTTTGGTATTCTTGGTTTAATTCAAACAAAATTATTACACCCATTTATTTTTACAACTTACAGTAAAATCCCTTTAAATATCAGAATCCTTCTGGTCTGGATTTTTTCCATAATTATTTTTTCGGATACAATATTTTCTGTTCTCTGCTTAAAAAAAGTTAATCCTGCTTTGAATAAGATTTATGATAAGATTAATTTTGTAACTCACTGGCCTTTTGTACAGATTAATAAAAATAAGGCAGAAAGAGAAAAAAAAGGTATTGGAAAATTTCTTAGAAAATCTGTGGATGCCTTTTTTGTTTTTAATGATAAATTGATTGCCTTCCAGAATAAGATTTTAAAAAAAATCTAAAAATGAAGATTCTAATAGTGGCAATACGACCGGTTAAGGCACGCTTCGCTCAAGGCCTTGACTCGCTCGTTTTCAGGGGTTTTATTAACCCCTGAATTAAAAAAATTTGATTCTTTAATCAAATCAGATACTCTTTGAATATCTTGAGGACTTGCAGTAAAAGGAATTATCTGGCTTCCCTTTATGTCTCTTATATATGTGAATTGTTTTTTTGCATATTTATAAGAATTACTTTTAATAGCCATAATAATTTCTTCTCTGCTTCTATATTTAAAAAATTCTGAATATCCAATAGCCTTCATTCCAGAACAAGATTTGTCATAGCCCTGGGAAATCAAATTATGAACTTCTTCTTCTAATCCATTGGCAAACATATAATCCACTCTGTCATATATACGCTTTTTGAGTAAATCTTTAGGTGGTTCAAGAACTATAAAAAGGAAATTATAATTTTCTCTAAGTTCACAATTTAATTCAAAAGAAGAGCGGGTTTGTCCACTTGAATAAAAAACTTCAAGTGCCCGGCAAATTCTATATTCATCATTTGGATGAATTTTTTTAGCAGACAGGGGATCAATAATAGAAAGCTGGGCATATAAAGCTTCTTTTCCCATTTCTTTTAATTGCTCAGCCACCATCTTTCTAACTTCAGGACTACTTTCGGGGGTTTTTGGAAGTCCGTATAAAAAGTTTCGGATATAAAAACCAGTACCCCCGCAGATTACCGGGCATTTATTTTTATTTGAAATTTCAAGACAAGCTTTATCTGCAAGCTCTACAAAATCAGCAACATTAAACTGTTGATCTGGATTTACAAGATTAATTAAATGATGTGGAATTAATTTACAAAAATCTACATCAGGTTTTGCAGTACCAATATCCATTCCTTTATAAACGGCTTGAGAATCTGCACTGATAATTTCTGCATTTAAAACAAAATGACTGCCTGATAAAGAAAATAATTCCTTTGTCAAAGCAGTCTTTCCAGATGCGGTTGGAGCAAAAATTACGATAACATTCTGTTTCATAATTTTTTTATTCTGATTGTGACTGATTAGTCTTTATTTTCGATTCTATATTTTACTTTTTTAGTAAAAAGTTGACGAGCAGCAGAACATACATCTTTACCGTGATTTTCGGCAATGTAAGGATCATTTACACGAGCCATCTGATATGCACGACGACTAGCTGCAACTGTAATTTCATAAATGTTGTCATTGAATTCAACTAATTCTTCCAATGGAAAAACCATGTCTTTCATTTATTTCTCCCAAATACTAACGTTAATAAAATAATTATATTGATATCAATCTATCATGTCAAACTATAAAAATTGAATAATTTTAAAATTACAGGGATGAATAGATGATATTTTTCATTTTTCTAGTAATATCGTTAGTTCCAGCTCCACAACGCTGCATCATCATTACAATTGTAAGATGATTTTTTAAATCAACAGACATATAAGGGCCTAACCAGCCATCCCAACCAAATTCACCCTTTTCAGTTAATGCACGGCAAGAACCTGGGTTCAGGGCAACTCTTAAGAAATTTGAATAAGTGTATCCTGCAAAATTTTCCATATTTCTGTCAAAACATTCCTGAAGTTTTGGAGTTAATTTTGCATTAGAAAGATAATCAACAGTTTTTTCTCTTAAGATTCTTGTATCCTTTAATTTTCCACCATTTACAAGCATCTGACAGAATTTCATGTAATCATCTATTGAAGAACAAAGACCGGCTCCTCCACTTTCAAAACTGGGAGCTTTTGTCATATCTGAAGAAATACCTAAATGTGCATTTGTAAAAAGATTCAATTCGTATTTACCCTCTCCTAAATCTTTTCTGTCATAGGTAGAGGCAAAACGGTTTTGTTTTGATTCAGGAACATAAAAATCTGTATCATTCATACCCAAAGGTTCAAAAATACGTTTTTTAAGAAATTGTGAATATTTCATTCCAGAAACTTTTTCTATAATCGCGCCAATAATATCAGCAGAAAGACCGTAAGAATAATTACTACCTGGTTCAAAGGATAAAGGAATTTTTGCCATTCTTTTTGCAAAATCCTGAGTAGATATTTTAAAAGAATGAGAAGAAACATCCTTGTTTAATTCATTGATTAAATCGCTTGTATCCCACTCACCCTTAGGAGCGCCATCCCACCAGGCTCCATAAGTGTAACCACTAGTCATATTCAGTAAATCAGAAATGACCATATTTTTATAACACTTTTCAACTTTGCAATCTTTTCCCTGACCGCGGCAAACTTGAAGATTCCAGAATTCAGGCAGATAAAAACCGACCTCTTCTCCTAAATCTAATTTACCTTCTTCAATTAAAATCATAGCAGCAACACTTGTAACAGGCTTTGACATAGAAAAAAGTCTGCAAATTGTATCGCGTGAGAAAAGTTTTTTTTCTTCAATATTTGAATAACCGGCCTGCCAGTAACCAATTTCTTTATTATCTTTACAAACTAAAAGATTAAGACCAGCAACTTTATTTTGACTAACAGCCTGATCAAAAAGAGGCTGAATAAATTTTAAATTCTCAACATTCATATTTTTATAATATAGT
>CAMGTC010000261.1 GCA_946061765.1 uncultured Treponema sp. | reverse complement strand
ACCGTTGTAATTTTTGCTACTCGTAAAATTGAAGAAGAAAAACGAAGGGAAGAAAGACTTGTTCTTCGCTCTAATACCGATGAACTTACAGGGCTATTTAACAGACACGCTTATGAAGATGCCTTAAAAAGTTATTCTGTAAAATCACCTGATGATAATTTTGTTTTTGTTTCTCTTGATGTTAATGGATTAAAAGATGTTAATGATAATCTTGGTCATCTTGCCGGGGATGAATTAATTAAGGGGGCTGCGGCATGTATGATTAGGGTTTTTAAGCCTTATGGTTCTTTGTACAGAACTGGCGGAGATGAATTTGCAATAATCCTTGAACTTCCAGATATGGTAACAATCGAAAATCTTACAAAACACTTTGTTGAAGAATATTCTAATTGGACGGGAAAACTGGTTAGGAAAATGGCCATATCTTATGGTTATGTAACAAAAAAAGAGATGCCGGAATTTACTGTTATGGAAATGGTAAAACTTGCTGATCAAAGAATGTATCGTAATAAGGCAAAATATTATGAAGGCAAGGGAATTGATAGAAGAAGTCAGCAGGCTGTTATTTCGGCTATATGTAAAACTTATACAAGAATAATTAAAGTTAACCTTAAGGATGATACTTTTGTTATTATTCACCAAAATGAAGAGCTGATTGACTTTGAAAATGTAGATCAAACTATACCAAGTTTTACTTTGTGGGCCCAGACTTTTGCAAAATCAGGAAATATAAATTCTGAAGATATTGAAACTTTTTTGGAAAAATTCAATCTGGAATTCCTTAGAAAATATTTTGAGGAAAGCAAGGATATTTATAAAGTTTTTTATAAAAGAATTTATAAAAACTGTACTAAGAATTGCTTTTTAGAAGTAATACCTTCTTCCGATTTCTCTCAAGAAAATCAGAATGTTTTTATTGGTGTAAAAATTCTGGATTAAAAAAAATCCCAGGAGCTTGAATTGAGCTTCATTTACCCCTGGGATACTTTTTTGTTAAATCAAATTTTGGACTTTCCTAATATTTAGAAATTCTATTTAGCCTGAAATTCGCACTATTTAGTATTATTATTCAAATATCTAAAAGTAATGTCTTTTACTTTTAATCCATTTGCTGAACATACAAGTTTACAAACTGAAAATCTTGTTGGAAGAACAAATTCTTTTGAAATTGATGTTTCTTTTCCTTGTGAACCTTGAAATGTAAACGAAACGTTTGGAATTCCCTGGAAATAAAGGGTACATGGAAGCTGGGCCAATTCGTCTAAGTCTGAACTTGCGGTCAAAGTAACAAGATAAGTACCTAATTTTTGAACATCAAATGGAAGTATGTAATTTGTATTTGCTTTACATTCCTGATATGTTAAATCAAAAGTATTATTTCCATCCAGAGTTTTAAAGATGATATCGTCTAAATTTATGTCATCAGCATCTTTTGGACGATTTATAATTTCAATTTCGTCTTCCTTGCCTTCAAGTCTTTTCATTGCAGGCATATTCATTACCTGGCTGCAAATATTTATTGCACTTCTTTGTAATTCTGCACGCGAAAGATTAGAAGATTCCAGAGCCTGTAGAGTATTGTCGCCATCATCATTTCTTGCACCATTTGAACAGCACATATAAAGATCATTCTGGGCGTGAATCATAGCTGCAAAATTATGGCGGTCAGGAGCAACTCCCTGTTCACTGATGTTTGCCCACCAGTCGGTCATTACTATTCCTTTAAATCCCCAGTCTTTGCGTAAAATACTTGTGTTTAAATCATATGAACCTGCAGTGTAAACTCCATTTACCTGGCCATAAGTGGTCATTACAGAGTCGGCATAAGTACTTTTTACTGCCAGTTCAAAACCTTTGAGGTAAATTTCTCGTAAAGCTCTTTGTGAAATAATTGAATCCTGGAAGTGTCTTTTGAATTCCTGGTTATTTCCGCAGAAATGTTTGATTGTTCCAGTTACGCCAGAAGATTTTAATCCCTTAATCATAGCAATTCCAATCTGGCCGGTAAGATAAGGATCTTCTGAAAAATATTCAAAATTTCTTCCGTTTAATGGATGGCGGTGAATGTTCATTCCAGGTCCAAGAAGATTATCCACTTTATTATTGCGCATTTCCAATCCGGTAAAAGAGTAGAGTTTGCTGATTAGTGAGCGGTTAAAAGTGCTGGCAAGTAAAGTTCCGTTTGGAAGAGAAAATGCTTTTAAACCACAGTCAAGGCGCATACCAGAAGGACCATCATCACAGCAGGCAATTGGGATTTTAAAAGTATTTTTGAGTCTTGGGGAAACTCCGCCGTAGGCAGAGGCTGTTCCAGGAGTTACAAGGCTACTTCCCATTCCTTCTCCGCGGATAATGCAAGATAAATCTTCGTCTGAAAGTTGTGCTATAAAATCTTTTATATCAGCATTTTTATGTAAAACATCAGTTAATTTGATATCAGTTGAATTAGTTTGTTTAATTTCTTGAGGTATATTTTCCAGGCGGCGCTTTTGAACATCAATCTGGGCAAGTGGAACTTCTTCAAAAGATAATTTATTTTCGCTGGACTTATGAAATCTTTGGAATGCCTTTACAGGTGCAAGAGCTTCTTCACATTCTTTTATTACAAGTAAATTTTCTAAATCAAAAGAAAGAATAGGGGAGGCTGATCTTACATCACTTCCAAGGTAAAGAGTGTATTTTCCCTCTTCCAGAAGAAAACAATTTTTCTTTCCTGTAATTCCACTGTCGTCATAAGATGCAAAATTTGTGTATGGAATTTCAAAGTTCAAGTTTTGAATTTCCATTTTTTGGAGTAGTTTTGATTTTTCAAAATCAACAAGAACTTTGCTGGCCTTACCTAATTTTCCATCTGGTGCCTGAATGTAAAGTTGAATAACTTCTTTTCCGGGAATTTCACTCAGGTTTTGAACTTCTACCTGTACTTTTAACTTTTGATTTGCTGAGTCATTTATTGCATTTTTTGAGGTAATTTTAAAATCGGAGTAGGAGAGTCCATAACCAAAAGGATATAAAACTTTATCTTTTGCGAAAGTTTCAAAATAGCGATATCCAACATAAATATCTTCTGTGTAAAAATTTTCAACAGGATTTCCAAAATATGGGTTAGAAGGGTAGTCTGAAATATCACAGGCAATAGAGTCAGTTAATTTTCCACTTGGATTTGCCTGGCCTGTCAGAAGTCTGGCTGTTCCAATTCCGCCCATCATACCACCTTGCCAAACATACATTACGGCATCTGGATTATATTTTTTTACAAAGTTCATGTTGATAATGTTTCCCACGTTTAAGAGAACCACAACTTTTTTGAAAGCAGCCCTTACTTTTGAAAGCATGTCTTCTTCATCTTTAGAGAGTAAAAAAGAACCTTCTGTGTTTGAATTATCTTTGTCTTCTCCGGCTGTACGACCAATAATAACCAGGGCTGTTTCTGAAATATCAGCTGCTTTAGTAACAATTTCTTCAGTCAAAGGCATTTCTTCCTGAGACCATTTTTCTTTTCCCCAGCCTAATCCTTCGTCGTAGGGATGAGTTTCTTCCCACTTTAGATAGATTTTTTGTAATTCTTTGTTAATTTTTACCAGACCGGAATCTTCAAGCCCTTCTACGATGTTGTAAACTTTTGAAACATTTACTTTTCCGCCAGAACCTGTTCCACTCTTGTAGTAATCATTTTGGATTCTTCCAAAAATAGAAACTATTGAGTCTTTTTTAAGAGGTAAAGCCTGATTTTTATTTTCAAGCAGAACACAACCTTCTGAAATAGCCTGAACTGCTGTTTCTTCGTATTCTTTCCAATCTAAAGTAATTTTCATATTAAAGCTCCCATAAAAAATCCACGATTTTTGTGGAAAAATTTATTCACTCTCTTTCAAATCTGATTAATTTAATCAGATATTTAAAACAGTATACAGAATTTAATATTTAAATTTTAGAGGAAATTTTTCTGATATTAGAAAATACTAATAAAATATTTTTTATTAGGTTCAATTTCGAGTATTTGATTTACAAACCGTGGCAAGGATTGTA
>CAMGTC010000260.1 GCA_946061765.1 uncultured Treponema sp. | reverse complement strand
CTATGAATGGGCAATCAAGAAGATTAAAGCCCATTGCAAGAAGACACGCTAGGGATAGTAGTGGCACCCCAGCGTTGCTGATAGGAAAAAAGGATTAGAATTTAGATTTGTGTGTAGAAATATAGACAAGAGAGGAGTTTTTTCCACCTGATAATCGGATTTTAAGCGAAAATTCCAGAATTTCAAGGTTTTTCCGCTGATTTTGGAGTAACTTAAATATTTCTGAATTCATGCGGATATAATTCTTACTTAACGTCCGTACTTTAAGTGGTGTCCGATTAGAAAATTACTGATGGGGCAAGGTAAATTTAAGTTTCAAAAAATTATTCAAGAAACATGATATTTTTCCTCAAAAACCCGAAAGATATGGTATAATGATTAATGGACTTTTTGTATGGATGTAGATTATAGATAACTTTGGAAATTGCTGATTGATAAAGGTATTAAGAATAGAACAGACCTTATCAAGATGTCGGGTATTTCAACTAACATTTTGGCAAAGCTTGGCAAGGGTGAATACATTTCAATTGAAAGTATGTCTAAGATTTGCAAAGCTCTTGCTTGTGATGTGGGTGATATTTGCATGATGAATGAAAAATCTTCTGCAGAGGAATCTTCAAAATAAAAGAGTAATAAGGAACTTAAAATGGATTTACAACCGACACTTGAACAAAGATTAATTCTTATTAATCAGTACAAAATTTTAGAAAAGCTTTATCCAGAAGAAGCGGAAACATATTCACAACATAGAGAAATTCTTGAAGAAGGATATACTTTGCATTACAACGATTTGATTCAAGTAATTTCAGAAGACATTCCAGAAAATTTGTTAAGAGAAGTTCTTGATATTTTGGATATGTATAGAGGATTATATTTTGCAGTCGCAAGTCGGGAAAAATCCCCTGAGTATAAGAATAAGCAAATATATTTTCCTGGGTTCGATGGAAATGAAGAGGTTAAACATTTAAAATATACTTTGTTTTTCATATTCAAGTTAGATCGATATGATGAATTAAAAAAAATTAATTCTTATGGTAGCTACAATACTCACAGTAATACACTTGGCCAATATAGAAAAATGCTTTCTAAATGGAAATCTATTTCAAATAAGATGGAAATTTCAGATGATGATTTAAGGTGGCTGATAGAAAATTCTGTATATGGTACTCTTGGAGAAAAGAAATGAAAGATTTTTTTTCTACTACGGGTACTATAATTGCCACTTACATATGAACTTTAATCTCTGTCATTTCTGCTATAGTTGCCGTTTGTGGTAAAAAAGCCGTAATAAAATATCGGAATGAAATATTTACCCGCTTTCAATCAAATGAAATAGCAAAACTTTGTGAAAAAGGTAATAAAGCAAAAGATATTGTTCTCAATTATTCTTCAAAGACAAGAAAAACATCAAATGGCTTAAATGAATCAAAAGATAAGACTTTTATTCATGATTTTCTTACAGAAATAAATGAAAATAAGCATCTATTGAAACAAGAAACAATAGGTCTTGTTTTGAGTGCAAAAAAATATCTAACAGAGAATAATTATGATGATTTAATTTATTGTATTTCAGATATAATTTCTGAATTAAAAGAATTAAGCGTAACTAATTTTATAAGGTAACGGGCAGTTTTTTATAGATATGAAAATAGAAAACTTTTTTGATTTTTGCTCTGGTATTGGTGGTGGACGTTTAGGTCTAGAGAATGCAGAATTAAAATCTGTCGGATATTCAGATACCAGTAGATTATCAGTATTAACATATAAACAACTCTTTAATACAGAAAATGAAAAAAACTTTGGAAATCTTAAAAGAATAAAAACTGAAGATTTACCAAAGTTTGATTTGTTAATTGCGGGATTTCCTTGTCAGACTTTTTCAGTAATGGGGAGAAAAGCCGGATTTGATGATGCACGAGGACAAATCATTTTTCACTTGGCCAGAATATTAAAAGAAACTCAACCAACTTGTTTTATATTGGAAAATGTTCGTGGCCTTGTTACTCATGACAAAGGCAAAACCTTGAATATTATACTCAATGAATTAAATGAATCGGGTTTCAATGTAATTTATAAAGTCTTAACAAGCATTGAATATGGTGTACCTCAAATGCGACAAAGGGTTTATTTTATTGGAATAAATAAAAAGATTTCAAAGAACATTTCATTATTTGAATGGCCAAAAACTGTTGAAAAACCCTCATTGAGAAATTATTTAGTTGATAACAACAAAGTTGATAATGAAAGATTGAAGGTTCTCCAATATTACTTAAATAATCCAACTAACAATGGTAAATATACCGTTTCAGATCTTCAAAAAATGGAAGGAAAAATATTAGATACCAGAATGTCTGATTTACGTATTTATGAGGAACGTTGCCCGACATTACGTTCTCAGCGTGATGGTGTTTTATATGTTCGTAATGGTGAAATATATCAATTAACAGGATATGAAGCTTTATTATTACAAGGATTCCCAAAGAAATATGCCGATAAAGTAAAAAAGACTGTTTCTGATAGACATTTATTGATGCAAGCTGGCAATGCTATGACTGTAAACGTTATAACTGCACTTGGAAACAGTATTAAAAATTTTTTAAAGGAAGTATAAAAATGGAAAAATGGCAAATTTGTGAAGCAGAGTGTTTAGCTTATCTTCAATCAAAATATTCTAAAAATGAAAATAACTTTGAAGCTGAAGGTGGCTCGGATTCAACAAAATCTGACATATTATTTAGAAAATATGGAGCAGTAGCTTTTTATATTGAATCTAAAATGTCTCAAGCCCAGTGTGGTCAATTTGTTGCTTTTCCAAATCTTGAATCAAAGTCTTTTGATTATTCAAGAGCTAATGCTTATCCAGAAAATATTTATTCTGAATCTATTCTTGAAAAAATGGCAGAAGATTTCGATAGATATAAAAATCCTGGAACAGACGGAATTGAATTGTTGATGGATAATGACCTTTTTTATTCCTGGATAGGAGAATTTTACAAAGCAAAAAATGTAAAATATTTCATTATTGAAAAAGATGTTGGAAATAATAATATGAGTTCTAGTAACTTTGTAATTTTTCCGATAGAACATTTTCAGCACTATTTCAATGTTTCGGCAAAATACAGAAGGAAAAAAAGTGGCTCAACAAATCCGACAGAAAATGATTATGCTGAAATAACAAAAGCCGCAAAAAGTGAAGGTTTTTCAATAACAGATTTCTATAGTAACGATGGAAGACACCTTTTAGTAAAAATGAATGCAGTATCTGGAACTTATAAAATTATTGGAGAAAAACATACTTTCCAATTTAAAAATACAAGCGGAAATGAATTTATTGTCACTAGACTATCTAATACCAATAATCCAAATGTAATTTTTTCAATTGGACTTATTCAAGAGCAACAACAACGTGATTTGGATAAATTCGAACGTGAATTTATTTAGACTCTAAAAAATCAATATATTTTTTCAGTGCGTATTTTAAGACGGTATACTGCTTCGAAGTTCCAGTCAATTCAAGAGTTTTTGAATAAGGACTGTCTTTACAACCATTGGAAAGATATTTCAATAATCTTGAGCATTTATCGTGTTGATATTCTTCATCAATATCATAAATGCTCAATCTAGTTTCAAGCCGTTTAATTCTTGAAACTAAATCGGATTCCATTTTTTTAGAATAACCAGAGTTTTTGAGCCATTTTCTATATTCTAATTCTTTCATTTATGCTGATAGAGTCTTTGCTTCTTCTTGGGTAGAGAGTGTTTTTCCAATTTCAATTGCTATATATTGCAAAACATCAACAACAACTGAATTACCAAATTGTTTGTATGCCTGGTTTTTGTTTTTACTCATGATAAAAGAATCTGGGTATCCCATAATTCTTGCACATTCTCTTGGATGGAGTTTACGAGGTTTGCCATTTACGAGATAACCTCCAGTTTTAGCAAAAACTCCGCCACCGTATGCAGATAATGTAATAGCAATCCCTTTTGTACTATAAATTCTTTCTCCCTGACCACCTTTATTAATTATGCCAA
>CAMGTC010000259.1 GCA_946061765.1 uncultured Treponema sp. | reverse complement strand
CAGATGCAAATAACACAGAAGCTGTAAAAGTTCAAAACACAGTATCTGTTGAAGAAACTTCTTCCCCTGTTGAACAAAAGAAAATCCTTATGAATATAAGCATAAGGGAATCAACAAAAAAGTCATGGAAAATGTTCTTTTTAGAACATGATCTTTCTATGACTCAGGGAATAGAAACCGCAGTTGAATATCTTATGTCCGAAGTTTCAAAAGGGAATATAAGACTTTCAAAAGGTGGAATTACCAAATAGCCCGAATTTCGAGTATTTGATTTACAAACCGTGGCAAGGATTGTAAGGGCTGGCGAAGCCAGTTCCGAAGCGAAGCGAAGGAATGAAGCGATAGCGTAACCCTGAAAAGCCTGATTTTTGCGAAGCAAAAAGCCACCCTAAAAAAAAAATTCAAAACTCGACATTTGTCCAAATAATTAAGACAAAGGCTCTGATTCAATATTGATGTTTGAATTTGAATTATCAGAATCAGCTGCCTGAAGTTCATCCCTTAATCGTATAACAGCCTGAATTTCTGGTGAAAAACCAAAAATATTCGGGTTGTTTTTTTCTTCCTCAAGTAATTCTGCATATCTGATTGGATTTTTTGCAATAATCTTAATAGCATCCATCTGTATATCACTGGTATTTACTTCTTTACTTCCTTTTTCCAGATGCTGATCTTCAATGTAAAGATAATTTGTATCTCCAACCTTTGCTAATTTAGTAGAATCAATACAGTCAAAATGGAAACCAATAATTTTTCGTCCTTTTTTTACAGGAGTAGAAATAATTTGAATTCCAAGATTTCTTTCGTTTAATTCTTTAAGAGGAAGTTCTACAACAGTATTTTTAAAAGGTCCCATCTGAGGATATTCATCATCACTAATATCAAAGAGTTTTCGTAAATCTTCTACAGTGTATTCAAAATACCAGGAATTTCTAACATTGCCTTTTTTACCCTTAAAACCTTTGTATGAAAGTGCAACAAGATAATATCTTAAAGCATAGAAAGATTTTAATTTTCCAAGATCATTAATTTCGAAAAGAGAAAAGCCGATTTCTTTTAATTCATCAAGGAAGACTTTCATATCATCTGTAAATTTAAAAGAAAAGGTAGTTTCGGTAAAAACACATTTTGCAGACTGGAAAACATTAGTTACTTCATATTGTTTTTCGTTATCTTCAAGAACAATTTTCATATCAAGAATTTCATTAGCTGATTCTTTGATAAGAATACGTGTTTTTTGTCCATCCGATAAATTCAAGTCATTAAAAAAGTCAGAAAAAGAAAAGGAAACAATATTATCACTTTTTGGAGATGATAAATATTTAAAAATCGAGTAAAAATACATTCTCTGAGTAGTTGCTGAACATTTATAACTTGCTCTTAAAAAATTATTAGGAATTTTGAGGATATTTTGTTGTGGAAATCCTTTAATAATTAATGATTTTTTTTTCAAAGTTTAAATCCTTTTTAAATTTTATAAATATTAAATTTTAAGAGTGGCTAAGTATTTGTAATACAATAAATTAAGCAAGCTGTTGATTATAAAAGTCCATCTAAAAATTAGAAAAGTCCAAAAAACGATTAGAAAAGTCCAATTTTAGATTATTAAAGTCCAAATGCAAGGTAATAAGCCAAATATTTTTCCACCCAAAAGTAATTATAGATTTAAAGATTAGAAAAGTCCACCGAGTTTATCAAAAAAATTAGAAAAGTCCATGTAAAGATTACAAATTTCCAGAAAAATAGGGCTTAAAAACAGCTTTTTTACCTCTTAAGATTAGGAGAGTCCAAAATCACTTATAAATTTTGTAATTTCAGGTAGTCGTAACTTTTATTTTTTAGCAGTTGATTTTAAGGCAAAATTAAAATTTAAAGATTAGTAAAGTCCAGCAAAGATTACAAAAGTCCAGCATTTTAGTATTTTGATTCAGGAGTTAATACAACCCCTGAAAACGAGCGAGTCAAGGCCTTGAGCGAAGCGTGCCTTGATCGGTCGTATTTAAATTTCATACTTTTTTGACTGAGGAAGTGTTTAAAATTTTAAACACTGTAAAAAGTGTAAAGATTAGGTAAGTCCATCAATAGATTAGAAATGTCCATAAATTTATACATTATTTTAACTTTTTTACAATCTAACTTTCTGGACTTTTGTAATCTTAAATAGTTAAAGATTACAAAAGTCCAATAAAGATTACAGGAGTCCAGAAAAGATTAGTAAAGTCCAGTAAAATCACTAATTTTAAATAGTAAAATTTATTAGAAGCTGTAAGTGTTTAAAAAAGTTAACAGAATTTCTATAATTTTTTAAGAAATAATAAAACAGGTAGTCGTTTCTTTTTATTTTTGGTGGCTGTGACAGGATCTGTTTATAAAAAAGATTTAAAGATTAGTAAAGTCCATTTTTATTCATGGACTCTTGTAATCTTTAAAGTGTGAAATTTTTATAAAAATCAGTAAAGTTATAATCACAATTATTGTTTAAATCGTAATTTTTTTAGCTTGGATTAAGGCAGTTGATATTTATTTGTTACAATTTGCCCACATTTTTTGAATTTCATTTTTGACCATTTCTTTTAATTCTGGTGGATTTAGAACCTGAACAGAAGAGCCAAAATGTAAAACCCAATAAAGAGTTTCCTGTAGCTGATTTGAAGTAAAACTCAGATAAACAGAACCATCTTCATTTTGTCTGCAGGTTTGATTTATATGCCAGCTTCTTTCCAGAATGTAAGTGTTAATATCTGGTGTAAAAAGTAATTCAATTTTTACTGGTGGAAATTTATTATTCCAAATACCTAAATCAGGGTCTATGTGTTCATTTAAATCAAAATCAGCTTTAATCTCAAAAGTGTCTTTACTTTCTTTTACATTATTCATTCGGGAAAGTGCATAAACCATAATATCATTATGCCTGTGACAATAACCTATTACATACCAGTTTCCTTTTTGACAAAGTACATTGTAAGGATCAAATTCACGGAAAGAATAATTTTGTTTGCTGATTGAACGATAGCCGAATTCCAGAGTTTTTTTATTTCTTACTGCTTTAAAAACAACATTAAATGTATCCTGCGAAATTTCTGGAAGAGGATCTTTTAAATATGTTACTTCTGTTGTGTTAAATTCTGAATCAACTTTTACTTCGTTTGGAAGAAGAGTTAGCATTTTGGTAAGAATATTTTTAAAAGAAACTTCTAAAGGTGTATTTTTATATTGATCAAGAAGTGGAAGAATTGTAGTTACCGTTAAAAGTTCCCCTTCTGTAAGCATCATGCTTTTAATAAAAAATGAAGGGTCAGTGTAGTGATATCCTTCGTGAACATAATCGTATTCCAAAGGGGCATTATATTGATCTGTTAGAAATTCAATGTCCCTCATAATTGTTGAACGGGAAACTTCGAATTTTTTCATAAAGTAGGGAACATTTGGATAAGTTCCTTTTCTTATTTCTTCATCAATTTTTAATATTCTTAGAGTTTTTACTTTATTTTCTCTTTCCATAATGAATCATTATATCACATTGAAAATTTTATAGATAAAATAATTAGAAGTGATTTACTGGACTTTTATAATACTACCCTGAAAAAGTTTTTTAAGAATGTGTACCTGTAGAGGAATTTGATAATTAATTTTAGAAAGCAAATGGCATTCTTCTGGGGAATATCTGATTTTATCTTCTGTATATAGAATATTAGATGTTTTGTTGATTGCAATTTTCATTCCAAGAGATTCAATGAATTGGTAATTCCAGTCAGGTTTTTCTTCCATAATTAGGAATATTATAACGGTTATTAGGATATTTAGTGTAAATTTTTTTCTTTTGTTGTAAAAAATCATTTGCTTTGCAGGTAAAATTCTTTACTATTAGTAACTTCATTTATAAAATCTTTGCTATAACCTTTTTGTTCTAAATATTGTTGGGTATAATCACGAACCTTTTTTAAATTATTAGTTACTTCTTTTTCATATTTATGCACAGTACCAAATAACTCATTGTTATTTATCTTATGTAAAGCTGATAAAGTCTTTTTTAACCAA
>CAMGTC010000258.1 GCA_946061765.1 uncultured Treponema sp. | reverse complement strand
AGCTAAATCCACGTTTTTGCAAAAAAATCAGGAGACACAACATATTGTCTAACACTGATAATTAGGGTCTTATTAAAACAATAACATCTAAATCATCATGTTTTTTACTTAAATCATTTTCTATTCCACGAGGATTTGAAATACGACCTTCAGGATCGTAAACAAAACAAATTAATGTTGAACAATTCGGATGTATTTTATATCGTTCTATATCTTCAATAAGTTGATTTCCCACTTCTTTATCTGATAACCCTTTTCTTGTTTTTTTTATTTCAATCACCACATCACAATCTTTTATAAGAAAATCCATTCTTGCACATTGTCCAGCATAACTCGGAGTCCATTCTTCTTTTCTTATATCCTCAAAGTATATATAAAGAAGCGCGTTGAATAAATCTTGAACATCGTATTCATCATTAATATCAAGTGTTTCTCTTGAATCATACCGATTTCTTATCTGTCTTGCGATAATATGAAATTTTTCAATTAAATTACTAATGTTATCCACAGGACTTTCTTTTGAAATATCAGTTTGCGAAAGCTCAATTATCCCTTCGTTTATATCTTCTTTCACCGATTCTAAAATACCTTTTCCCGCGTTCACATGCCCAACATATCCATTTTTAACAGTTTCTTTAAAATCTTTTATGTAATTACTTGAAGAAGGTAGTATCGATTCCAAATAATTCAAACACTGTGTTTTCCAAGCCGTAAATGCTTGAGTAGACAGAGTTGGAAAACCAAGAACCCCAGGAGGATTTGGAGTATGAGTTTCAAGGACTGAATCAGCCTTTTGTAATAATTTATCAAGTCTTTCTATTTCATTCATAAAAACTCCAAATGTATTTGAACCTAATTTAAGATAATTGTTTTAATATATTTTTATAGTCATCAATCTCGGCAATACTAGAAAATTGTTTGTCATGTTTTTTTTCTATAAAATCTATTGCTCGTAATATAATAGTATTACTTGTATGTGTTTTTAACACAGCTAAAATTTCTCTTAAATTTCGTTGACAACTACTGAAACATAACTGAGAAGAAATTTCTATATCACTAAATGAATGCAAAAATTCCTTTATTTCGTTATCTCTAAACTTTCCAATTAATTCATCATAAATAGGTTCTGCTAATGTAGAAACCCCATACCCATTTCCAATTCTACATAAAAACAGGACTTTAACATATTGATGTATAATAGAATCGGGAATCATTCCATTTTGGGGGATATACTTTCTTATTAATTTTGCAAAAGGTGGTTCATTATGAAAATTATTCCATCCTAGATGCGTATTATATAAAAGTTTTAAAGCCTCTGTTAACTCAACAGACAAAACATCCTCACTTAGATATGAAAGACCATTTACCGTTTCTAAAAACTCATGAGCTGCATTTTTCCTTTGTGTATCACCATTTACAGCCCAATTAGCATATTTTAAGCCAGTTTCTTTTTTTTGTTGTTCTGGTAAGAGATTCCACAAATCTTTTGCTATTAACCTAATATTATTTTTACCTCGATTTTACCATCTGGATCGCAAAACAATCCGAAACAAGCATTATGTAAAGAGATAATGAAGGTTTCCGGTGTTGTCTGTAATGCTTGCTGAATTGGCTTTACATCATTTACTGAATAAGTATTTGTTCTAATGTTATACAGAAGTTTTTGTGTTTGAATTGCAGAATACGAAGGCTCCTTTCCTATAACTTCTTTTATACAAGTTTCTAGCCAGTCGCAAATATTTAGCCCTGTTAATTCAACTTGATTTGGGTGTGCTGCACTTACCCAATTACGCATGTTTCGAATATAATCAATGTGTTTAAAACCTATATCTGATAGAATACCGATTTCACGGCAGCCAACAACCACATCATTATCATCAATTTTGCTTAAATCTTCTATCTTGTTTATTTTCTTTCGTTTATCTTCATCAAGAGTGCTTTTAAAATACTCCAAATCAAATAATCCAATTTTATTTCTTAATGAAGTTATAGTTTCATCCCAAATATAATTCAATGCTGCATCAAATAATCCTGCACCACTGGCAGTTATAAATTTTGAAATATAAAATGATTGGGCTCTGGTTTTATCATCTATGTTTTCAACAATATCTGGTATGTTTGCTATTACTTTTTTCCGCTCTTTAAAATCAACTAATATTTTGTCGCTAGGTAATCTAAGAAAATCTAAAAATTCATATAACTGTTTTTGATAGTCCCCTACCGTTGTAGATAAAAGAGACTCTTTCTGTGCTAGTTCTTGAACATTTTTACCTAAAATTACTTCATTTGACATATGTTTTTTCTCCTACATTATATTAATCAAATAAGCTTGGTTGATTTTTTTCCATTTCGGCTTTTTGACGCCGTTTCTTACCACTTGGCATCTCAGTTACAGCATCTCCAACATATTGATTGAAAACTTTATTTATTTTATATCCTGAGTTAAATTCATCTCCATTATCATCTAGTTTTCTGCATATTTCCAATTCGCATTCCAATCTTGTTCCATTCTGAAAAGATAGAGACTCTTCTATAACTTTTTTCTTAAAATCCTTATCCTTCATTGTATATTCATGAGAAAGATTTTCTTTTATGTAAATTCCTCGCCAAGTATAATTACCATTCTTCAGGACAGGAGAAATAACTTCAATTTCTGCTTTATTATCAATAATAGATTTTAAATCATCTGAATCTAAGTAATAATCTTCAAAATCACTTCTTGGTATTTCAAAAGAGAGCCTTTTTTCGGCTAATTCTTTATTTGTTCCTGAAATTTCAATTTTTTTATATTCTTTTGATTTGATAATTTCTTAAAGAAATTTGATTTCTGTTTATCCAGTTTTCTGCTGTTACAAATTTTATCTATATATTTTTGAGCATCAAGAGGAATCTTGAGATCTTGTTTCTTTAATTCTTCAATTTTTTGAATCAAATCCATTTGTTTGATTAAATTATCTAATTTCTGTCCTCTTTTTTCATCTTTTGTTTTTGCACTAAAAATAATTGCAAAAATTGAAATGACCAAACTTGCATATGCAGGAATATTTACTTCATTTGCTTTTGAAAAAATAGAATACCAATCTATTAAACTTCCTTCTTTTTTAGGTTCTGCATTTATCTCTACAGAAATCCCAAGTTCAGAAGAAATTGTCTTCATAAAGTTTAAAAATTCTTTTTCACATGAATTTCGAGTATATGCATCAAGAGAATGTTCTGTTTCATCACTGAAAATATAATGGAATTCTATTTGATTAAAATCTTCCAGAACATTGATAAGTGTGTCCATTTACCCCTCCAGATTTTCTTTTATTATACCAAAGATAAGTTTATCAGACAGTGATTTACGGTCTTGGATTTGATTTTCTAAGGTTGTTACTTTTGAGAGTAGCGTTCCTACTTTGTTTACTATTTCTTCTTGTTCTTTTAATGGGGGAAGAGGAATTGAAACTGAAGCAATTCTTTTTAAAGCAAGTTTTGGTAATGCCATTCCATAAACTGCATTTTTAAATTGCGATTGAATAAACTCCGATTTAATAAAATATTTTAGAAATACATTCTTTATTATAAATGGTTTTAGTTTTGAAGAATTTTCTGTTAGATTCATTCCGTCCAAACATTCAGGGATAATACCAACTTGGCCAATTGTACCAGCGATAGTTATATATAATTCATCTTTGTATATACAATATCGTTTTAATTTTTCTGCGGGTTTGTCTGAAATATATTTTAGATCACTAAGATCAACAGAATCATTTTTCATATCCTTTATGCGAATATAAATATGATTTGTTTCTTTGACTGAAAAAGCTTCTCCAGCTGGTAATCGTTTACCACCAGAGAGTATTCCTAAATTTCCAAGTTTTACCCATTTCAAAGTTTGAGGGATTTCAATAGGGGGTGTTGCGGGGGTATCCCCCGCAGAGGGGGTAGCGGAAAACTGCGAAGCAGGTTGGAGCGAGGGGGAGACTTCCCCCTTCTGAATCTGCTCAAACAATGCTTCTGCATCGTAGTCGGGATTGCCTTTTTGGACTGGATTTTGGT
>CAMGTC010000257.1 GCA_946061765.1 uncultured Treponema sp. | reverse complement strand
CAGCTTTTTACACTGTTGCACTCGATTACGAGAGTTGCCAACTCTTCTTTCCTTTCAGACTTATAACTACTCAATAATTATAAACAATTTTAAAAAATTTTTCAAGACTTTTTTAAACCAACTTTTACAAACTGTCCATCGCTGCTTTCAATATAAAGTTCTGCTTTTACAGTTTCACAACTTTCAATAGTTAAAACAGTATAAAAAATCCCAGCAGTGTCTGGCATTGGTATTACTTCTATCCAATCATCTTCGTTGTCATCTTTTACAAAAAAAACAGAGTTAATTTTTGAAGTTGTAGTTTCATCATAATGATAACCTTCAAACCTAAGTTTTGTCAGTTCCATTTGTTTTCTCCTTACTCTTATATTATAAAAGTTTTCAAAAATTAATTAAAGACTTTTTTATTTCATATTTAAATAATTTGGCATTTCCATTTTTGGAATTTGTAAATCTTCATCATGATTTATATTCCAAATTCTTCTTGCTAATTCATATTTTGTAATCTCCGGAAATTCCGAATCTTTGTCTTTCAAAACATCATTTATAAATTCTAAATCTTCGTATGGTTTTTCACCTTCTAAATTATTTACCCATTCAGCTTTATCTAACCTAAATGAACAACAAATTCCCATTAGTTCATCAACCATATGACCAACTGGCACAGTATCTTTTTTAGAAAAAAAGAATTTAGAAATATAATTTGTTTCTATTTCCATTATTTTCTATCCTCCGTTTGGAAGTAAATAACAATTAGGCATTTTACTTATATCTTCTGGTAATTTATCTTGGTTGGAATCTTTATTCCAAATTTGGACACATCTCAACCAATTAAATTTTATTAAAAAGATAAGCTTATTTCTCAAGCACAAAATACTATTCCTACTTCTCAAACAAGCTTGAATTGACGCTTGTTCATGATACCCGTCATCACGGCTATATGATTTTCGGCATCTTCCACATTTTGCCCGCTTAATCATTTTCATTTTTCTTCGTTAAGCTTTAAACGAATATAAGGTTTTTTGCTTGTACGGTCTTTACCGCTTGGGTGACACCTGTTGCCTTCAAAACAGGTGTTCGAAGCCTTCAGCAGTGGTCGCAGCTTCTTCTCTATTTCCTTATTATTACCACTTTGAGAACCACGTATTTGTGGATTTTTTTATATGGGACTGAAAATTTATCCCCAAGATTTTTCAAAGTTATATAGTTTATTCAACGAATAAACTACTTGCCAAACAACATTTAGCAAACTAACTTCTATTATATCTCTTAATACTTAATCAATTTGAACCTTTTTGTTTCATCATGTTATATCACAAGAAGAATATTCATAATCAACAGAAATATATCCAATATTATTTTTTCCTTACTCTTATATTATAACCGATTTTAAAAATTTTTTCAAGACTTTTTTAATATCAATTATTTTAGTTCTAAATAATTTGGCATTTCCATTTTTGGAACTTTTATATCACTATTCAAATTCCATAATCCTTTTGCTAGTTCGTAAACTGTATATTCTGGAAATTCTTCACTTTTTTCACTTAAACGATTAACAATCCATTCTTTATCTAATTCATCTTCTACTTTTTTCTCACCCTCAAAGGAATTAACATATTCTGGTCTATCTATTCTAAATGAACATTTTATTTCCATTACAGTATCTAAAAAATGAATTGTAGGAACCTTATCTTTTTCAGAAACAAAAGCTTTAGTACTATTTACTACAAAATCATACTTCATTTTCTGTCCTCTTTTGCCAATTTTCCATTTGGTTGTAGTTTTGGAAGTAATTTGTAATCTGGCATTATTTTTGTTCGTACTTTTTTTTGATTAGAATCTCTGTTCCAGATTTCAACACACCTTAACCAATTAAATTTTAACCAATTTATCATAAATTTTCTTTGCAAAGAATTTAATCCATCTTGATGTGGTTCATGACAAAAATATCTTGGAATATCAAGCCTTATACAACCTTCAACGTTTGGAAAATAATAATGTAAATGTGGATCATTTCCTTCTTTACCATAAACATTTATTTTTATTCCATTTGAGTTTAATACATTATTCTCTTCTTCTAAGATTATTCTATATGCTTCATCTAATTTCATAAATTTATTATAACAGAAAACAAAAATTAATTAAAGACTTTTTTATTTCTACTACTTTTTATAGTTTTATCCTATATTAAAATTCATTATTTAAAAAAATCTCTTAATTCTTTTTTTGTTTTATCTATATCATTTTTTCTTTTTATTTTAATTATATATTCTTTTTCTTCTTCTGTTAAAATATGGAATTTTTCTTCATACTTTTTTACATATTCTTTTTCTTCTTCTGTTAAATCCATATTTACTCCTAATAATTAAAATATTTTATTTCATCTTCTATTAAAATTTTTCCTGTTCTTTCTTTAAATGTTTGAAGTTTTTTATTTGGAAAATTTCTATTATAATTAGGTAATAAACTTTCATATTTTTTACAAATAGGATAAATTATTTTCCATTCAGCTTCTAACTTTTTTAATAATTCATTTTCTTTTTTTGTTATAGTTCCATTCAATTGCATATTTCTACACTTTTGAATTAGCTCACTACATTCTCCTATTGCAGCCATCCATCTTGTTTGAAGCTGTCCCATTTCTAAACTATGGCCATTTTTAATTATTTCTATGTCTTGTAGCAATTTGTCTCTTGCATTAGACAAATCATTTCTGTCAAGTTCTAGTAATAAATTCATATTTTTAACTTAGATATTATTTATTCTTTTCTGTAATCATATAAAAATATCTAACTTACTAAAATCTTTCTTTGTATTTTGTTATTTATTTCTACACCAGTTATGATAAAATAAAAATGCCCGATGCGGAACGATCGCTTAAGGTGCTCGTAATGCACACACCTACTCGCAAGGTCTGGATTTACCATTCAAGGCAGAAATGGATTTCTATTCTCCAAATCATCTTTGCTGGTCAGTGTAATCTGCTAAAATTACAAGCCACGCCTTGGCAGTCCTACGGAAGTGAAGTATCCACTTAACCGTCATACTTCTAATAACTACTGCATAAATTTTCTCTTTAATTCTTAACGCTAATATATCCTCGTTCGCTTATATTAGCCACGGTAGAACGCCCGTAAGTCGGTGAGGAATGATTCGAACATATTCACAGGTCGCTCATTCAAAGTGCACTTTGAACTAACCTTTCCTTACTAGACGTCATTTCAGAAAAGGAGACCACCTACTCCCACTGTAGGCGCCGCTAACCATATCGGCCTCTCACCGTAGTTTAAAAAAGAATGACCCTACCCCGACTTGAACGGGGATTATCAGATTAGAAGTCTGGTCGTTTATCCAGTTAACGAATAGGGCCTTAGAGTTATGCTGGTTTTTAAAGAGTATCTCTACTCTTTACACTATTAAACTAATAAGGCTGTCCGACTACCGAGTTAGCGCCACCACGGATTTATAGTCTTGTATAAGCACTGGTTCATCTCCTTCCTAAAAGGCGCTTCTCTTATACTTAAACAGCTTAACGGGCTAGGCAGGAATTGAACCTGCATCTACGGATTAACAGTCCGCTGTATAACCATTTTACTACTAACCCAATAATATCTTAACTTTTTTAATTAAGCAAGCTTAAACCCTCTATCTTCAAGCCATTTCATCGAAAGATGTTTTGGCATATCATGATAAACTTCAAGCCACTTATTTATCAACTCATTTGCTTCCTTATCGCCAGAAACAGATTTGCTGATTTCCATACCAGTATCATCACAGCCCCAGACTGAGAAAATACACCAAGGTTTAAAATCAGACTTTTTATCTCTGTAATCACCAGAATAAAAAATCTTAACTTGCAAGTGTCCATCAGGCCATTCGCACCAACTAGAGTCTCGTGGATATGCCTGAACCATCTTAGAATAGACAGTCATTATTTACTCCTTGCACCACCAACTTTTTATAGAAATTGGAAACTATATGGGGAAGGGAGGAGTTGCACCCCCGTAGATCTCCGACAAGTTAACAACTTATCTTTAACAGGCACATCCGA
>CAMGTC010000256.1 GCA_946061765.1 uncultured Treponema sp. | reverse complement strand
TATATTATAACTAATGAAAGTTTTTTGTGTAAAAATTTCAGGAATTCTCTTAAACATCTTCCTTTGTAATTTTTGTATTGCTCAGGTAGTTAAAACTCCTTTTCCCATAAATAAACTTTCCTGGAGTCATAATAACGAAGCTTTTTCTTTTTCCGAAGGGAATAATATTTTTTTAAGGGATTCTAAAACTTACGAGTTGCTTAATACAATTAATATAAAAAATATTTCCAATTTTACTTTTTCCAGAGAAGGTGAAAAGCAGGTTTTGCTTGCCATAAGCAAAGATGGATTTTTTTTCGTCTATAATCTGGAACTTAAGGAAGGTAAACTTACACTTACGTCGCAGCAGCCTTATTTTTCAATAAACATGTCAAACCGCAGAAATATTTCACAGGTTGCTTTCAGTGAAAACAGCGACTACATTGCACTTGCCATGGAAGACAATTCAATTAATCTGTTTTTTAAATTAAGAATTTCAAAACAGGCATTCAGCAAAAAACTTTCAGGACATTGGAGTTCTATTTACAATTTAGGATTCAGCAAAGATTCAAAATACTTAGTAAGTACTTCTTCAGATGGAACTGCCATGGTTTGGGATTGCGGAAATTCAAATCAAAAAATCATACTTAGGAATATTTATACAGAAAATCAAGTTCCTGCCCTTTTTCTAAATAATTCAAATATTATATGCTGCGACAGTGAATCATCATTTGCCGTATATAATCTGAATGGGGAAAAACAGCTTTCAATAAATACGCTTAATAAAATCCGCATGATAAAACCAATGCTTACAGGACGTTATGTTTCCATTCTGACAGATGAAAACGAAATTCAAATTTATGATATTTCAAATAATAAATGGATTGGCTATATTCCAAAATGCTCTGCATCTATGGTAACTGACTATCAGTTCAACAAAGACTGTACATATATTTTAATCGGAACTCAGGATGGTTGCATTTATAAATATGTCCTTGCAGAAGTACTGCTTCATCCTAACGAAAAACCAAAGAAAATCATAAAAGAAACTTCAGAATTAAATAAAATTCAAACTGCACGGCCTGTAATAGAAGGAAGAAATTCTCTTGTTCTTTCTGCAGGAGCATCTTATCTTCAGTCACCATTTTTATTTTCCTTAAACCTTGACGCACAGTTTAGATATAGAAAAAAACTTGAACCTTTTTTTTTAGGAATTGGACTGGAAGGGCAGTTAGGTTTTTCAAAAGACAGTGAAATTCAGAATTATAGACTAAACGGTGAAAAATTTAATAATCTGAATATAATTACTGGAACACTGTATGTTCCCATGGGAATTCAATTTTTTCCGGGAAATAAAAATTTTTATTTTATTTTTGTCTGTAAAGGTGGTGTCAGGATTACAGAACTTGCACTGCTCAGTAAGTCACGGTACATTATCGGCGACTATGAAACCACTTATTACGTAAGCGGCAGCACAGGTTTTGGTTATAGATTTTTTGAAACCACAGTAAATTTGGAATATGATGGAATTGGAAAACTCAATCCATCAATTTATGCAGGATTAAATTTTAAAATGGGATAAACAATGAAACGAAGAGCAGTATTACAAATTATTCAATGTTTGGTATTTTTTTCTTTTCATTTATTTTTTTCTTGCAATGATGCCTATGGTGATATGATTGAAAAATTTGATTCCCAGCTAACAACATCTCCTAAAAAAGAAAATTCCATTACTGATTCTGGATTTACAGAAAGCAACATGATTTTGCAGGATTCATATGTTCTAGATAAAAACTGCACATTTTCTCTTTCAGCACCAGCAGGAGGAATAGAATATAGATGGGAAATTTTAGGAAATAATTCAGGCGAAAATATTTTACTTTGCGAAAAAAGATCATTTACATACCTTATGCCAGGAAAGTTTTCAACAGATAAATCAAATTCTCTTCTTCTTACAGTAATAGATTCAACAGGAAGGGAATATAAGGATACGGCAGAAATTATTTTTAGATAATAAAACGGATTAAGAACAGGAAGTAAAAATTGAAGTTTATTAACTTTTACAAGTGCCCAGTAAAAATAAACACATCTCATTCTTGCCCTTAATGCGTTTAGTTATAAGGAGTAAAAAATATGAAGATTTCTTTTAGAAAACTGTTTTCAGCAGCTTTAACAGCGGCTCTTGTTTTTGCAGGATGCTCAAATATTAATGATGTTGAAAAAAATGACCCAAAATGTCTATCTACAGTTAAGATAGACGAATCATCGTCTATTTCCAGACAAATTAATCCAGATCCATTTACTGCTGGTGTTTTTTCTAAGATAACACTTTCTGGAAAATCAAACTATGGGAACACATTAGCAGAAGTTGAACTTACTTTTACTGACGGCAAGGCACAAGTTGCACTTGAATATGCTATTTGGGAATTAACTCTTAAAGCATACAAAACAATCGGCGGTACAGATCAAATTGTATTAATGGGTAAAAACACAGCAGATCTTACAAACGGTGGAACAGACATTTCATTTAAATTAACAACTTCCAACGTTACAACAGGCGGATATGTTGACCTTGAATGTATTTATCCTGAATCAACAACTAGCATTTCAAAAATAAAGGCGGGTCTTTATAATCTGTTTACAGATAAAGCAATATGCGAAAAAGAAATTGACAGTACAGACATTACTACAGATGCCGGTTCCTGCACCTTTAATTTTACAGAAACAACAACTGCCATTAATCCAGGTACCTACACATACAAGGTTGTTTTCTACACAACAGGAACAGATACTAAGGTTGGTCTATGGTCTGATATTCTTTTAATCGCTCCGGGAAACACAACAGCAAAAACAGTTAATATTCCACCCGTTATCACAGAGAAACCTGACTCTCCTTCAAACCTTTGTGCTTATTATGTTGATGATACTGAAACAAATGGTTATTACAATGTTAAGCTTACATGGGAAGACAATTCTTCTAATGAAGAATATTATGTCATTACAATCAATGAATATGATTCTTATGGTGCAGCTGCTGTTTTATATAAAGAACTTGGAACAACTGAAGAAACAGCAACTAATAAGGAAGTATTCGTTTCAAGCCAGGAATATGTTTCAGGTTCAATACTTGCAAACAATACAGAAGTTGAACTTAAACTTCCTACAGGAAAACTTTTTGACGTTTCTATTAAAGCAGTTAACTCTGTAGGCTCATCTGATGAAGTTACCAGAACAGAAGTTCCAGCAACAATTGCAAATTGTACAAGTGTTGCAGCAAATGATAAAATTACAAAAACCATGCTTACCTATAATTTCTCTGGTAAAAATCTTACAATAGATTCAAATACATATTTTAATTCTTATACAGAATACAAATCATGGAAAAATGATACAACTGAATTTACACTTCTTGATTCCACTCTTATTAATGAATGTAAGGGTTGGACTGAAACAACAAGTGAAACTGCTCCAGTAGTTACAGATTATGAATCTTATAAAGATAAAATTTTCTACGCAAAATTCACTGCAGATTCAAATATTGATTATACAATTGAAGAATATCAGGATGGATTTAAAGACGCTGAACTCACAATAACAAAAGCAGATGGTTCTACAATTAGTAATGGAGACACAATCGGCAATACTGATGAAATCAAAGTTAATGTTTCTGGAGATTACGAATACTTCCTTGTAAAAGTCAACAATCATACTTATTCTGGCTCTATTGGTGGAACAGGAATAACATTTACTGGTACACAAATAAAGGTTACAGGAAATACAGCAATTTCAATTATTGCCAAGATTAAGAATTCTGATAAATTTGCAGGCGAAACAATTACATTGAACTTTTCAAACTGATTACTGCATATAGCTAATTAAACTTATGGGGGATGACTCATACTTATTGGTCATCCCCTTTTTTTCAGAATAGAAATTACTTTGTCTGAATAAAATAAAAAAACCTGACTTCAGTTTAAGAAATCAGGCTTTAAGTTGCCGAGCACCGGAATCGAACCGGCACGACAGGTTAAGTGTCGAGGGATTTTAAGTCCCTTGTGTCTACCAATTCCACCAGCTCGGCG
>CAMGTC010000255.1 GCA_946061765.1 uncultured Treponema sp. | reverse complement strand
CAGATGGCACTATTCATTTTAACTCGAGTTTTTTTGCAAAAACTCTATTTATTTACTTGTTCGCTTGCTCGAACGTTTTGTAAATCCTCAGTTGTTGAAACAACTTGCGGTTTACAAAATTAAAGAACATTAATACCACTCTTGCTGAAAAACTTTGATGTATCCCCAAAGGTCATCAGAGCCTTCCACTTTAAAAGAATGAAAGATAATTCTCATATCTGTAATTCTTTCTTTATGTTTTCTTTTATATTCAATAACTCTTGTTTGTTTTTCATCTGAATATTTTTCCAGGATTATTTTACGATCCATAAAATTTCTGAATTTTTCTTTTTCTTCAGGTAATAAATAAGTATCAATAAAAACATTTAAACCATAATCATAATCTGTAGTACTTATTTTTGTTTCGTAACACCAGTCAGCATATTCAGAATAATCAGTTGCCTTATTTTCTGTTAGATTTACCACAATCGAATACAAAGCTGGTCTATAATAATTTTTATTAAATTCAAAAAGATGATCTTCAACTTTATTGTTTTTTAAACTTTTATCTTCGGAAACTGGTTCTTCAAGGAGTTTTTCATATTCAATTGCCGACACAGGTTTTGAATAGAAGAAACCCTGAATGTTATCACAACCAATATTTTTAAGGAATTTTACCTGAGCTTCTGTTTCTACACCTTCTGCGGTTATCTGAATACCCAGTTCCTTTGCTAAAGAAATTGTATGTTCAATAAGTCTGTTTCCACCAAATTCGCCAATAAAATCAACAAGGCTCTTATCAATTTTAAGAGTGTCAAAGTGCATCAAATTCAATGATGCAAGTGATGAGTATCCGGTTCCAAAATCATCCATCTGGAGAGAGAATCCTTTTTCGTGGAATTTATCAATTACCTCTTTTACAGATTCATTTTTGATTGCAGCAGATTCTGTAATTTCTATTGGAGTCCATTTAATATCAATACCAACTAACTCTGCAATTCTTAAATACTGCTCAATCACACCTTTGTAAAATAAAGAAGCTCTTGAAAGATTTACCGATACAGGAACAACATTTTTATCTTCATCAAGCCATTTTTTCTGGAACATACAAACATTTCTAAAAATGTATTCATCCAGTTTTTTAATCAGATTGTTCCTTTCAAGAATTGGAATAAATTCATCTGGTTTTATGACTTTTCCATCATCTTTAACCCAGCGAACTAAAGCTTCGGCACCAACTAATTTCTTATTGTGAGGGGTATATTTTGGTTGAAACCAGACTTTAAATTCTTTTTTTGCAAGGGCCGTATCAAAAGAGTCAGTTATTTCTTTTTCTTTAATAAGACGATTTGTATCTTCCTCACTAAAAAAAGCATAATCTATGTTCTGTTGATATTTTGCATTATGCTTTGCTGTTACTGCTTCGTTGTAAGACATTTCAATCTTTTTTCCAGGAGCCCACTTAGAAACTCCAAAATAAGGCTGCAACTGTGGAACATCCATATCTAGTGTAACAACCATAAGTGTAACAGAAATATCTTTTAGCTTTTTAATAATTACCTTTTCATCAACAGAAGGAATAAAAATAATAAAGTGATCAGCATTAATATGAGCCGCAAGATCATTTTTATGTAACTCTATGGCCATTAAAATTCCTTGCCAAATACCTCTAATTACTTCATCACCTTTTGTAATTCCACAAATTGAATTTATGATTTTAAAAGAATGAATATCAAGACAGATAATTGAACCAGGGAGACTAATTTCCTGAAGTTTTTCTTTAAATTTTATGTAATTATAGCCGTTTGTAATTGGATCTTTATAAGCATAATTTTCAAGTTCATTTTTAATATAATGGACTTCCATCTCACGCTCAGAAGTATTGTCCTTTAAAATAGAAAGAGCACGGATATCTCCCTCTTCTGTCTTAGTAAGAAGGAAAATATGTTTATAAAAAACCCTCTGACCAGAAATATTTTCGCCCCAGTAATTCAAAGAATATTCTCTTTTTCCTTCTTGATATGTCTGTAAAATTATATCACGAATTTTTAAAAGATTTTGAACAGGAACTTGACTACGATCAGGAATCATATTCTGAGCCCACAGTTCTATAAATTTAGTAAATCTGTAAGGTGTAGAAACTTCTAAAAAATCTGGAATAGATACGAAATCGTTTTCGCTTTTACGGTAAAAAAAATCGCTTTCTATAATATCTTTAGAAACATTAGCATCAAAGAAAGCAACAGAATCAGATACGATAGCATTCCTAAATTGAGTTTCATATTCAAGTGCTCTGCGCAGTCGCTCCACAGAACTATTTTCTAGTAAATCCATAATGCCTTCCAGATATAACTCAACTCACCGATACATCATTCTATCATTATTCGTAAAGTCTGCCAACATTTTGTTATATTTCTTTTTTTATAGGTGATTTACATTACTTTCATCACAGGGCTTTCATCATATTTCCACTTGTGATTGAAAAACACTTTAATGTAAACTCTTCTTATGGCTAAAACCTTATTTTTGATTTTATTTCTGCTTTTTTATTCAGGGGGGACAGACCTCTACAATCATACAATCTATGCACAGGAAAACAAAATAAACAAGGGATTTGCCCAAAGTTTTATACTTCCTGATTCAGTTAGTCCACTTTTAGATATTCCAAAATTCGAAGAAGAATTAAAAGGGACAGAAGATTTTACTCCCCTGCAGATTATTGAATATTCTATGATTTTTGGATTATGCCAGGAAAATAGTCCGGAATGGAATTCTGCAATTCAAAAATATGAAGAACTTAAAAATTATTGCAAAGAAATTATACAAAATGATGCAGATGAATTAGAAATTGGAGATAAAATTCTTACTGCAATGTACGAAATAGTTCTTAGCCGCTATGAATTTGATCAGACAAGGATTGATATTATGATGAACACAGGTATTTATAATTGTGTTTCGTCATGTCTTTTATATCAGGCCCTGGCAAAAGAATTTTATCTGGACGCAAGAATTCAAGAAACAAAAAATCACGCATATATAGTTTTATACACAAAGGATGGACAAAAAATCCAGGTAGAAACCACAAACCCCTATGGATTTAATCCTGGTAGTAAAAAAGTATTAGAAGCAAATGAAAACGGTGTAACAAAATACGCAGTTATTCCTCCAAAATATTATTCAAACAGCAAGGAAGCATCTCAAAGAAGAGCCATAAGCCTGGTTGCAAACAATATTTGCAGTACGTTAAATAACCTCGGTGAATACGACATAGCAATCCCTTTAATGGCATCTTCCTATTATTTTGTTCAAAAAGAAAAAAATAAAAGCCGCTCTGAGTTAGACACTTTAATTTGTAATGCCGCAATTTACGCAGAGCGGCATAAAGAATCAGAAAAAGGCCTGGATTTTCTAGATAAAATCATAATGACTTATGGAACAACAGAGGCAATTGCAAAAACTTATGATGATATAGCCTATAACTCTGCTGTTTATAATTTCAATTCAAAAAAATATGAGCTGGTAAAAGAAAATCTTGAAAAACGAAAAGAATATGTTTCTGAAAAAACTTATAAACAGATAATCTCTATGTTAAACGAAGTGTTATATTACAATAAGGCAGTAGATTACGCAGAGCAAGATGAATATATTGAAGCTGTAAGGATTTGTCAGCAGGGCTTAGCTTTAGTTCCTGGTAGCTTAAATCTAAAAAGGGTTGAAAAACAATGTAAAGATAATTATGCGGTTACAGTTCATAATCAACTGGGCCCATTTATTAAAAGCGGAGACTATGATAAGGCTCTTTTATTACTTGAAGAGGCCCTTAAAAATATCCCTGACAATAAACTACTTAAATCAGATAAAACAAAAATCATACAAATGAAAAATCAGAATGAATAATTATTACGGAAGACAAAATGAAACAATTTATATTATTTTTAGTATTTTCGTTAAGGGAGGAACTTATTACCAGTCTATAAATATTTCTACTGGAAATGGCAGAAGCTATGGCAAATGCTATTATCGAAGCTGTTACAAAAAAACTCGAGACTTAAAATAGATGGCGAAATTTTAGCCATTTATTTTAAACGT
>CAMGTC010000254.1 GCA_946061765.1 uncultured Treponema sp. | reverse complement strand
GTTGTAACTATTACTTGGTCCAAAAGAAGCTGATGGCGACGCGACATTTAAACTTTTTTCTTCTGGAAAACCGTATAAAACTTTTTTTGGCTCTTTTTGAACCTTATTATCTATTAAAACATCATAAGGAACTTTATAAATCTTACTTAATTTTCTAACAATTTCTACAGATGGTTCCACTTCACCAGATTCGTATTTCATATACGCCTGTCTAGAAATGCCTAAAACCGTAGAAAGCAAACTCTGAGAATAACGATTTTCTTGTCGAAGTTTTATTAAGATTTCCTTCATAAGTTAAATCTATTGCATCACTTTTATAAAGTCAAGCAAGTGTAACAGTTTTTGTAAAGTTTTGTTACGTTTTTTATCATTTTCTATTTACAAATCAAATTAAGATTACTAAAATCAACCTATGCAAAAAAATCAAATTACTTTTCCAGATTATAACAACAGCATTTTAAACTTCTCCTGTTCAATTTTGAATCACTTTGGGGCAGAAGTTCATCACAACACTCTACCCCAGGTTGATAAAATTTTAGAAAAAAATTACAAAAACGTTGTTGTTATTTTGCTAGATGGACTTGGAATCAACATTCTTGAAAAACATCTAAAACCAAATGATTTTTTACGCAAACATTTTTTATGTGAATATTCTTCAGTTTTTCCGCCAACAACAACAGCTTCTACAACTACAATGATGTCTGGACTTTCTCCAATTGAACACGGATGGCTTGGCTGGGATGTTTACTTTGAACAGGAAGATAAAATTGTAACTTGTTTTAAAAACACTTTGGCAGGAACAACAACACCAGCGGCAGAATACAACATTGCACACAAATATCTTCTATATAAAAATCTTGAACAAATCATAAATAAAACTCAAAATGCCGATGCAAAAATCATTTTTCCATGGATAATAGAAAAACCTTTTGATTTAGATTGTTGGATAAATGAAATAAAAAATCGCTGCAACAAAAATCAAAGAACTTTTACATACGCATATTGGGAACAACCAGACGGATTTTTACACGCAGAAGGTAGCGACTCACAAAATGTTCACAATATAATAGAAGAATTAAACAAAAAAATTGAATCACTTTGTGCAGATTTAACAGATACTGTCGTTTTTATAACAGCAGACCACGGCCACATCGACATTCAAATGGATTATTTTGAAGAAAATTATCCTGATTTTGCAAAAATGCTAGTTCGTCCCGCAAGTATTGAACAACGAGGAATTAGTTTTTATGTAAAAGACGAATTTATTCCCGTTTTTAAAGAAAGATTTTTGAAACTCTTTGGCTCTGATTATTTAATTTTTTCCAAAGAAGAAGTTTTTCAAAACAAACTTTTTGGACCAGGCGTACCAAACAAAAATCTAACAGGAATTGGCGATTTTCTTGCCCCAGCCATTGGAACAAGAACAATGTTCTGGAACAAAAAATTTCCACAGTTCAAAAGCCACCACGCAGGTTTAACTTCCCAAGAAATGAAAATCCCACTGATTGTTGTGGAAAAATGATTATTTTCTTATGTATTTTGTTCCTCGGCCAGAACCAACGGTTGTGATAATTCCATTCTTCACCATTTTTCCAAGCACAGCTTCTACTGTTGTAGGACTTACATCAGGCAAAATTTTACATATTTCCGATTTTGAAATTGGTAACAGTGAATTTAAAACAGTCGCTTCAATACGTGCAGATTTAGTTATTTTGTTAGAATTAACAATCGCAAATCTTTTATCAAGATTTTGATAACATTCATACAAAGTAGTAAGAAAATTTAGCATAAATGGAAAGTATGTATTAGAACTTTCATGCCAATTCTCTGAAGATTCTTTTAGCGACAAATAATACAAACCTTTATTTTTATTTATTTGCTCTTCAAAAGATATATATTTTCCAACATCAAATCCATATTTATACAACAACAAAAGAGAAAGGAGTCGAGACATTCTTCCGTTTCCATCCTTAAAAGGATGAATACATAAAAAATCAAGAATTACACATGGAATCAAAAGAAGACTATTAATATTAGAATTTGAATTTGCATCCATGAATGCAAGAAAAAGCTGCTCCATTGCCATTTTTGTTTCATTAGCAGGCACGGGTGCAAAACGAACCTTTTTATTTCCATATGAATCAATTTCAAGAATTACATTATCGTCTGATTTATAAATTCCACCATAATTGTAATCTGTTGCAGAAAGCAATATTTTATGTAATGCAAGTACAGTGTTCTCATTAAACTGAATATTTTGATATTCAGAATGAATCAGATTCAAGGCATCTCTATAACCTAAAATTTCTTGTTCATTATGATTAATTGGTGCACTATTTTGTTGAACAATTTGAATAATTCTTTCATCACTTGTAACTATTCCTTCAATTTCATTAGATGATTTTACAGACTGAATTTTTGCAATTTTTTCAAGTTCCGTAAAGATTTTTTCAAAACTATTTTTTCTAAATTGAGATGAACTTTTTAGTGATGATATGGAAGCAGTAACATTTACTAATTGAGAAGGTAACATTCCATTGTCCAAAAATGAATAATCAAATTTATGCATATAACCCCTTTCTATCTGCATATAAAATATAACTTTATATGCAGATAATAACAAGTATCTGCATATTAATCCCTATAATTCAACTGTAACTTCGCAAAGAAATCTTCAAGCAGGTAACGTGAATCAATGTCTGTATAAATGCGGATTTTTGGATTTTCTTTTCCGAAGCTGCAGGAAGTATCTTCATTTACAAAAGGCGCTTCGTGCTCGATGTAGTGACCGCAATCAGGATTCAGTGCAACGCCAACCGCAGGCGAATCACCAAGAGACCAGCTTTCACCTTTTGTCCAACCGGCTACCGGAGAATTATTATAGGTGACCATATTTTCAAAAAGATGTCGGCCAATTTTTCCGCATGGCAAAACTTTTTGTTGAAGTTCGGCAAGGCCCACGGTGATTGTTGTATAAACATTTGAAGGAATGAGCCAGAGATTTTTTGCATGACCCAAAACGTAATTTGCCGCAGCAACATCATTTCCTGAATTAAACTCTCGCCATGGTACCTGGGCAAGACCATGAGTTCCAATCCAGACAATTGTCATACGGTTCAAGATCTCAGGACACTTTTTGATTGCAACCGCAACGTTAGTTATCGCTCCCTGACACAAAACAAAAAGCGGAGCTGTATCTTCGCGCAATGCTTCCTTAATCAAAAACTCAGCAGCTGGAGAAACTGATTCCTCGCTTACCGAGTTCTCGAAATATCCCGCCGCCATCGCACCAGGCTCACCCATAAAAACCGGCACCTCTTTCATATCCATTGCATCAAGAATTGTGCAAACTTCATCATAACTGCACTGCACCGGGCCCTCAGCAGCAAAGTGCTCTGCAAGAATTCCCTTCACCATCAGCTTGGGACTCATCAAAGCCTGGGCAATCGCAAAAGGATCATCAGCCTCACAGGCAGCATCGGTATCAATAATCACACGCAGCTTCTTATACTGCGGAACGTCGAACAGCAATTTTGATTTCATAGTTTTTACTCCAAAATCATTTTACCCCCTGCCTGTAAACTTAGCAATTACAGAAAGCCCCTTTACATGCTATACTTTTCTCATGAAATCCATCCCCACAAACACAGTAAAAATCACCGTGGCCGCCGTACTTGCAATTCTCTGTGCTCAGGCGCTCAAGCTGGACTTTGCAGTTTCGGCTGGAATTGTTGCAATTCTTTCGGTTCAGCCGACAAAAAAAGAAACCCTGCGCACAGCCCTTGCCCGCCTTCTTGCCTTTGCAGTGGCGCTTCTAATTTCTATCACTCTCTTTAATCTTCTGGGCTTTACGGTACCGGTCTTTTTTCTTTATCTTTTGATTTTTATTCTTGTCTGTCAGTGGCGCAAATGGATTTCTGCCATGGCCATGGATTCTGTTTTGATTTCACATTTTCTTTCCTTTGGAAAAACCGGCCCTGCCGAAATCAAAAATGAAGTTCTGCTTTTTGTTCTTGGGGTTGCTTTTGGAATCCTTGTAAATCTTTTACTTCATAAAAAAACTGATTATATAGAAGAA
>CAMGTC010000253.1 GCA_946061765.1 uncultured Treponema sp. | reverse complement strand
CAGGGCAAACGCATTATAAACGCTTTTCCGTAATGTTGGTGCGAAGGAGCGGGGCGTGATTCAAAAACACTCTTTTTGTGGCTGCTGCGAAGCGGCAGTTCAATAGTTTCTATACCACAAAAAGCGTGTAGCGCATTATTGCGCGGTTTTGAATCACGCAACCGTGACTGGGAGCCAAAAAATCGGATATTTGTTTATAATGCGTTTGCCCTGGGAAGAAAGAGGCTGGCAAAAACATTCGCCAGTCTGAAAACTTGCAAAAATTTTCAGACCTTTCTCATTTAGGGTTTATTACAAACCCTAAAAACGGCGAAGTCAAGGCTTTAAGCGTATGCGTGTCTTGACTCGACGTATTTGTAACTCAGCGGATTTACTGAAGAACCATCTGGTCGTTTGTCATACTGTGATTTTTGATTTCCTTAAATCTTGCAGCAAGATCGTCCAGTGTAAGATTTTGTTTTTCTTCACCATTAATATCCAGGATAATTTCTCCATCATCCATCATTAAAAGTCTGTTTCCATAATCCAAAGCATGCTGCATATTGTGAGTAACCATCATTACTGTAAGATTATAATCTTCTGCGAACTTTTTAGTTAATCTCATAACAATATCTGCATTTGTTGGGTCTAAAGCGGCGGTATGTTCATCCAAAAGGAGAATTGCCGGTCTTGAAAGAACTGCCATTAAAAGAGTTAAAGCCTGACGCTGACCTCCAGAAAACTGTTCTACGTTATCATTTAATCGGTTTTCAAGTCCCATATTTAATTGTTTAAGTTCATGCTTAAATGCTTCTCTTTTTCTTTTATTCAAACTGATTTTTAGACCTTTCCAGCCTTTTTCGCTGCAGATTGTCATATTATCTTCAAGAGACATTTTTCCTGCTGTTCCTAAAAGTGGATTCTGAAAAATACGACCAATGTAAGAAGCTCTTTTATATTCCGGATCTTTTGTAATTTCTTTACTTAAAATATTTCCTTTACTATCTGGCAAATCAAGAAAAATTTTTCCCTTACTAGGAGATAAAGTCCCTGAAATAATATTGTAAAGGGTAGATTTTCCAGCTCCATTAGAACCAATTACAGTTATAAAATCTCCCTGATTAATTTCCAGGTTGATGTTTTTTAAAGCAGTATTTTCATCTGGAGTTCCCGGATTAAAAGTAATTCCAATATTTTCAAGTCTAATCATTTGAAGCTCCTTTTGAAAGATTTTCTGGTTTTCCGTATTTTTTAGGTCTCATCAAATGGCTTTTAAAATTACTTTTTCCCTTAAAGTTTGCAACAATGAGACATACAATAATAAGAAGACCGGTTATTAATTTAAGGTCATTTGCAGTTAAATGGATGTAATGTCCATAACGACGGGCAATAAACATTAAGGCCCTGTAGATTATTGAACCAATCAAAACTCTTAAAGTCTGCCAGCCAATTTTATTAGATTTAATAATAAATTCACCAAGCATAAGAGAAGCAAGTCCACTCACAATAACACCCGTTCCACTACCAACATCAGCAAAACCGTTGTACATTGAGGCAAAGGCTCCAGAAAGAGCTGCAAGTCCATCTCCAAAACATACACCTATTCCTCTTACAATCTGAGGATTTACCCCCTGAGAAATTACCATCTGTTCATTAGACCCCAAGGCTCCCATTGTAAGCCCTAAATCTGTATGAAAGAAAAGATCCAAAAGATTTTTAAAGATTATGATAAAGATTAAAAGGAAAATTAAAATTCCAATTTCATCAGGAAGGTATGGAAAATGTTTAGCAGTAAAATCAGAAATTTTAGAAAAAGATGTCTGATATTTGATAAAAGAAATATTAGCTCTGTTAGACATAATTCTAAGATTAATAGAATAGAGCATTGTCATCATCAAAATTCCGGCAAGAAGATCTGGAACTCTGAGTTTTGTATATAAAAGGGTTGTACAAAGTCCTGCAAGACAGCCTCCAAGAAAGGCCAGGATAATTCCTACAACTGGAGGAATTCCCGCTACAATACAGGCTGCAAGAATACAAGCTCCAAGAGGAAAGGCTCCATCTACAGTCATATCGCAGAAATTCAATGTACGATAGCTGATAAAAAGACCTAAAACCATAATTCCATAGATCAAGCCTTCAATCAATATTGATTCAATCATTTTTATTTCCTTTATGATTATAAAATTGTTTCTATTATTAGAAACATTATAACCCAAAGAATAAAAAAAAGGAATTCCTATTTTAAGGAATTCCTTTAAGAAAATAATCTATAGGAGGACTAAATTATTTTTCTGTCAGAACACCGTTTTCGATAATAAAACTAGCCTGATCAAGATACTTCTGTGGGATTGTAATTCCACATGCTTTTGCTACATCAAGATCGAATAATAAATCTGAATCTTCAGGTTTTGTCATAAAACGAACTGGGATTTCGCTAGGCTTTTTACCTTTTAAGATTTCTACAACCATTTCTCCAGTTGCATATCCAGCTTTGTAGTAATTAAATCCAGATGCCATAAAACATCCGCCATTTTTAGCACCAGTAACATCACCAGAGAAAATTGGCTTTTTAGCATCGTTGCAAACAGCAACTAAACTTGGAAGGGCAGAGAATACTGTATTATCTGTTGTAAGATAAATACCATCAACTCTAGAAACAATAGCTTCTGCAGCCTGTTTAACTTCTGAAGAATTAGAAATTGCCTGAACTACTAATTCAAGACCGGCCTCTTTACAACCATCTTCTACAAGTTTTAAAGCAGAAATTGAATTGTCTTCGCTTGCTGTGTAAATGTAACCAAGAGTTTTAATACCCGCAATTTCTTTGAAAAGTTTAATATGTTCTTTTGAAGGAAGTTCATCAGACATACCTGTAACATTTCCTTCACCATGTTCCAAAGTACTTACAAGACCAGCTCCAAGAGGATCAGTTACAGTTCCAAATACGATAGGAGTGTCTTTCATGGTATTTGCAAGAGAAATTGCTACTGGAGTTGCAATTCCAACTGCTACATCAACTTTTTCGTCCTTAAACTGAGTTGCAATCTGTTTTGCAGTATTGATATCACCATTTGCATTCTGTAAATCAAAAGTTGCCTGGTAACCTGCATTTTTAACAGCATCTATTACACCCTGTTCTACAGAATCAAGAGCAACATGCTGAACAATTTTTGCAATACCGATTTTAACTTTTTTAACAGAATCGCCTGAATTACTTTCTGCTTTTTTAGAGCAGCTTGTGAATAAAAGTGCAGCTGTAAGAACTGCAAACATCTGTTTTTTCATTTTCATATCTCCTGTTGAATTAATAATTTAAGTTTCTATTTATAGAAACACTATACTCCCTTTGTTTGTTACTGTCAATAGAAACGTAGCATTTTTTGAAAAAATTTATAAATTTTGAGTTATACTTACGATAGATACTGATTTTTATGAAATATAAGTGTTTTTTATTTACTTTTTTATTAATTTTTTCTTTTTATCCTCTCTTTTCGCAAGAAGTACTGAATCAAAATATCAGCCAGGAAAATCTAACACACAATAAATGGTCTCTAATTATCTACAGACCCGTAAATACTGGTGATATGAACCTTGTCCGCTGCTGGCTCAAAATCCAGAATCAAGAAGGGCAGGACGTTACTTATCAGGTGGCAAAAGCATCTTATGAGTGGGTAAATGGAGAGCGTGTAAAAAGCTATACTTCAACTCCTCCTATTAACAGCATTTTTCAACCAAATATTACAAGTCCTCTATATCAATATCAAAAAACTTATTATCTTAGTGGCGGAATGGCCATGCATTTAATTTTAAAATCAGGAAAATATAAGATATCTTTTTATACTCCTGCCGATAAAAATAATATGTACGAAACAGAAAATCCAGGAGAGTGGATTTCCAATACCTTTGATTATGACACTGAAAATCCTGCAAAAGTGATTTTTCTCTGTCCTACAGCAAACGAAAATGGTTTTTACAATGGCGGCTGGTGGCTTGATTATAAGGCTCCCAAATTTTTTAAATACACAATTCCTTTAATGCAAAAGGAAAGTGACTAGTAGCCCGAAATTCGAGTTTTTTGAAAATTAAACATAAAATTGATTTTACAAAAAA
>CAMGTC010000252.1 GCA_946061765.1 uncultured Treponema sp. | reverse complement strand
CAACCTCAAACTGCTCGGCACGCGCTTCAGCTACGACGACTACCAACGCTTCTTCGACGAACATTTTGCCCCCATCGAGCCCGACCCCTCGCTGCCCATCGAGCAACAGGCTCCCGTGAAGCAAATATACGAGGACGAGCTCACGCCCGAACAACTGCAGCAACTGCAGCAGAAGAAGGAGGACACCGATGACGACGACGAGGGCGAATGGTATTGAAGCCACCACGCCTACAATGGAGCATATCCCAAAAGTTTTCGTAACTTTGCAGCCAAATTTTTACAACTCAGCATTATGGCACAGGAAGACGTTTTCAAGAAAATTGTATCTCACTGAACAGAAAAATCAATCCACTTATCGAAACACATGATAATACAATACTTGAAAATGAAATACACATTATCGCTATTGGATAATTTAAGTATATAACATGTGAAAATAATGAAAATAAAAATAAAACAGTTGCAAATATAAATGCATATATTGTAGATATTAAGATTGATTTTATATACTCTTTCATATTATATTCCGTAAAAATAATCTGTTGACATTTCGTCGTTTTCAAACCCTGAAATGCCGTCATCAAAATTACCAATTGTTATGTAATCTGCAAAATCTGTTTCAGATTCAGAATAGATACTCTTTGTAACTTCTTTAAAATCTTCGAAATTCTGAATATCATTAAACAAACAGAATGCAATTGCTAAACTCATTACTAAGTCATCATGAAATCCTTCTTCTGCTTGGAATTTCTTTTTAACAAGAATAAATCTTTGCAATTCAAGAATAGTATCTGCATCACAAATTTCTAATTTCTTATTTTCTATAAGAAGTTTTAGTGTTTCTAAAAGTTGTGCTCTTGATTTTGTTGTTGTTCTAAAACCTGGATAATTTTTAAACTTATTTCCAGTTCTGTCATAGTACAAATTTTCATATTCAAAATCACGTTTTAAAGTATCTGCAATGCTTTGACCTGCACCTTCATTGTTTTCAATAATAGTAAATGCAGTATTATAAGAAATTCCAAATTCATAAAGAAAATTTGGCATTAGTAAATAATCAATTTGTAATCTTCCAGATGCGACTTGTTTAAATGGAAATTTTGTAACATCTATCATATGTAATGCAAAATAATCTCTACCGTCTTTTGCAGGATCTACTGATAAAATGTACTTGTGATTTTCAAGTGGTTCTTCATAAATTTTGACAAATTCTTCTGTTCCTTGAACAAATATTCTGTCTTTTGGTTTTACCGCTTCAATTTCCTTTAAAACATCACCTGAAATCAGTGTATGAGATGATCCTAAAAATTCACAAGCATATGCTTGTAAAAAAAACTGTAATCCATCTCTATCAATAACTTGTTGTTTAAATGTTTCAGGATCTATCAAGTTTCCTTTTCTGTCATATCTTGGAACTTCTCTCCAATCAACTGTAATAAGTTCCATATCATTAGATGGTTTATCTATCTGAACGTCAAAAGTTCCGTATTTATTTTTAACTGTGTCTAAGACAGTTTCCTTTTTCTTTATTTCAGCAATTTCAGACTCTTGAACATTTTCTATAACTTTTCTTTTCTTAGAATCTTTAACCATTGAATAAAAATGATTTAAACCATTCGGAGTACTGATGAAAATTGTCTTTTTCCAAGCTAAAGAAGATTGTGACGGGAGGACAGAATCAACAAAGGACTCCCATTTAGTTGCTGCAACATACGCAGCTTCATCTACAACTACAACATTCATTGTACTACCACGGAATGAATCACCTGAAGTTGCATCTGTTAGAATCCTTGTTCCATTTTCTCCTTCGATTCTTTTAACGTTCCAAACTTTTATACCTTGCTGTAACCAGATTGGTAAACATGTATATATGTTTTTAACATTTGCTAAGAAATCTGTTGCTGTACTTCCTCTGTTAGCACAAATTCCGATATTTATCTGTTCTTTAAAGAGAAACAGCCATGTTAACCAAACTGCGGTAGTTGCAGATTTTCCAGCTTGTCTTGGAAATACAACTAAGTATTGTTCATTTTCATCGTTTAAAGAATGAATGAACTTTTCTTGATATTCACGATGATCTGGAAAACCAATTCCAGATTTTGTTCTGAACTGAACATAATTATTTTTAAAATAATCAATGTCTTCAGAACATTTTTTAATTTCTTGAATGTGAATATCTGATAAGTTTATCTTTGTATGAAAAGGTTTAATTTGTCTATTACCGTTAAATGCAATTCTTCCACCAAATGCATCTAAGTAATAATCCTCTGAATCTTTTTCAATATCTAAAATTTCAAGTGCAACAGATTTACCTTCCTTAGTTTTTCTTAACTCATCAAGAATTTCAGAAGTTATAAGTTCTTTATTTTCTTTTAATACTTTTATTTGTTCTGCACTTAAAATCATTTTTTAAAAAGAGGGCCAAAGATTAAACAATGACCCTTTGAAAGAGGATACATATTATTTATAACTTTTAGTCAGTTTCTTTAATTTTATCATTATTTTGAAGACTTTTTGTTGATTTTTTTCCAAAAAGTCTAACTGCTAAATACCAAACTTTTCTTCGAATTGAATTTACACCGTGCATTTTAAGAATTTCAAAGAAAATTTTATCTGCAATTTTCTTATTTTCATTATTTGATTTAATTAAATTTAATCTCATTGCTTGATACAGAACATCATGAACTAAAGATGCAACTAAAGTATCTTGTGTATTTATGATTGGTCCTGAAGCACCATCCCAGGCATAGCCCTTTTTAATTTCTAAAATGCTGTCTTTTGATGAAGCATATTGATGTTCAAAATCTGGTATTTTATAAGGCAATTCTATTGAAAAATTTTCTTCAACTTTAAATTTATATTTGTACTCTGAATATTTCATAATTCTCTCTCAGTTAAAACAATAAATTTCATATTTCGTTTTTCAGCAAAATCTGTAGCTGCTTTCCATTTTGCTTGATTTATATAATATGTTATTAGTTCATCTTTATATCTAGTTGGATTTTTTCGTAAAATTGGTTTTTTAGTTTGAGAATATGGTTTTATTTCTACTAAAAATTTTGCACCATTTTTAAATTCTACGAAAAAATCTATATAATAACGATGAAATTGACCATCAGTTGGTTTTATGTACTGAATTGGAAAAGGTTCTAATGAATATTTTGTAATATTAGAATTCATTTCGCAATATCTAATAAATTTAAGTTCTAAACTGCTTTTGTATTCAATAAAAATTCCATCTTTTGTTATTTTCATTGAATTCATTGTTTCATCAAGTTGTCTGATGAACTTCTCGGGATAAAGCAGTCTGTACCAACCTTTATGGCTTTTCATATATTTATCAATAACTTATGAAAAAGAACCCCATACATCATCTGTAGTTACGTTCTTTTGTGATTTAACTTTTTCATCGATAGGACGCTCAAATTCATCTACTAAGTTTGTTTCTTTAGAAACAGTTTGAGAATCTTTAACTTCTAATTCAGTTTCAAGTTCTGATTTATCTTTCATCAATTCAGAGAAGTAATCATCAAGTGATTTAGGAGAAGAGTCAAGTGGTGAATAATCACCTTTAGTCTCTTGAATGTCTGAAAGATTATCAGTCAATTTGAATTCATATGGAGTTAAAGTTAACTTATAAACTGTTCTTGAATTATTATTGACATAATCATTGTTTATACCAGGAACTTGGAATGTAACATCAGTTATTTCAAGAATTTTATTAGAAGGTAAAACAATTAAATTTCCTACTATTTCTTTAAATTGAATATCACCAAATGATTCAACAGAAATAAAAATAGATAAGTTATTTAAGTCAGTGAATCCGAATGAACTAAACTGATAACCATTGCTATCAAAAGAATCTGAATTTTCAGGTAGTGCATACATTTCAATGATATCAGTTTTATCTGCAACTAGATGTTGATAATCCTTGAAAAGTTTATCCTCATTTATTTTCTTAACTTTGACAAATTTAACCTGAACACCATACATTGATATCATTTCAGTTATCAATGATTTGTTTAAATCGTATTCAGGTGAATTATAAAAATTTAAATTCATTTATTTAGAATGTTTTTACTATTTATAAAAATAA
>CAMGTC010000251.1 GCA_946061765.1 uncultured Treponema sp. | reverse complement strand
ATAATACACTTTTTCAAGGGAGTTTTCAACGATTTACCGCACTTTTTCAAGGGAGATTTTAGTAGTTTCCTGCACTTTTTCAGGGACAAAACAAAATAACTTTTTTTGTCTAAAAAACTAAACTAACGCCTGGCAGTTTTAACTTAAAATTTTACTTTATAAAACCAGAACCAATTCAAAAAAATAAAATTTACTCGCATAAAACCAAAGAATTTTTCTCTTTTTAACGTCTACAAAACATCAAAATTTTCCTTCTTTTTATGGCAAATATAAAAGGAGGATTTTTTCAAATGAAAAAAATCGTAGGAATTATGGGAGCAGCTTTGATGCTCGCTTCAAGCGTTTCTGCTGTAGACTTCGCCGCAAGAGTTTATATGACAGGTGATGTAGCAGGTGGAAATATTGCTGTTGAGAAGAATGAAGACGGTACTCTCAAAAACTCATCAAATGGGTACGTTTTCAAACTCAACGAAACAGATCAGAAGGATGCTGATGCATTAGTACTTTCTGCTAATGGAGATAAAGCAGGTGCACAATTCCAGCTGTGGTACAAATACAATGGTGCAGATCCAATGGATTTAGGTGTTCGCTCAACCAGCCTTTGGTTCAAACCAATTGATATGCTTAAAATTACTGTTGGTGATGTTAGCATTAAAACATATAATGAAATGTTACACTACTGGAAAGATCCTGTTGGTGGATCATACGATGACTGGAATTCATGGGCTGCTAAATACTCTTCATTTGCAACTGTAGAAGGTGCTGGTATTAACCTGGAACTTGTTCCTGTAGCAGGATTAACAATCAATGCTGGTATGGCTCCTGGAGCTGGAAAGAACTTTGCTACAATCAGCAAAACAGAACATTCAGTAGCTGCTTACGGTTTATCTGTTCAGTATGCTAACATCGCAGGACTTCCACTTTCAGCAGGAATCTCTTGGAGAGATGCTGGTAACAAAAGAAATATCAACAAGTGGGGTGACGGTGCTGATGAAGTACAGTACACAAACGAACTTTCACCAAAAGTACTCGCAATTGGTGCTGATTATGGTAACAACTATGCAGCTGGAATCTATGGTATGTTAAATGCACGTCTTCGCTTTGAACAGAAAGCTGCTGAAGACAAAACAACTATTGAACTTGCTGGTATTACATTCGACAATTACGTTAAATACAGCATTGGAGCTTTAACATTAGCAGGTCGTTTCCCAGTAACTGTACGTCTTCTTAAAGATGAAGTTTCTTACATGTGTTGGTCAGCAAAGGTATCATACGGTCTTTCAGGATTCACACCATACTTCCTCTTTGGTACAGACTTGGACAACGATGGAGCATGGAAATTATCTAAAGATTTCGTAGATTCAATGAACTGGGAATTACAGCCAGGTGTAACAATGAACGTTGGTACATGTGCAATCGACATTGCTGCAAAAGTAAAACTTAATGCACCAATTGGTGAAAAAGATATTGGTTGGTCAGTACCATTTACTCTTGGCGTAGCATTCTAATAATTAGAAAAATCTGTAGAGGCAAGGTTGGCTTAAGCTTTAAACCTTGACCTCTAATACGTCGAGTCAAGGCACGCGTACGCTTAAAGCCTTGACTTCGCCGTTTTTAGGGTTTGTAATAAACCCTAAATAAGAATCTGGCCTCTTTAATTTAGGGGCCATTAAAAAAAAGAATAATTAGGGGAAAAATATGAAAAAATTAATTAAAATTGCTGCTGTTTTATTAGCTGCTTCTATGATTTTTGTTGGATGTTCAAACGGTGTTGCAGCTCCTGGTTCTAATAACGGTGGAAGTGGTTCTGGTAACGGTGGAAGTGGTTCTGGTAACGGTGGAAGTGGTTCTGCTGGTGGAGATGCTCAAGTTGAACCAATTAAAGTTGATATGACAACTGCAACATGGGGATGGGGTTATAGTTCAACAGCTACAAATGATTCCAATGGAAATCTTGTTATTACACTTACTAGTAACTATGGAGCAGGTTCATTTGGATATAATGGAGGTAAGGATCTTACAGGTTATACAACATTGGAAGTAGAAATTGTTAGTGTTACTTCAGATGACCCATGGTATCAGATTGAAGTTAAGACTGATAGCGATCATAAAGTTACAAAGGATGCTAAAGGAGAAGGTTCAAATACTGTTTCGGTAGATCTAACTGGAGGAACTTTGGATATCTCAAATGTTGTTCAGGTTAGTATTCAGGGAAAAAATTCTGGTGATGTGATTGTTGTCAAGAGTGTAACATTTAAATAATCACTAAAATAAATATTTGACAAAAGGGGTCTTTTTTTGAGACCACTGAAAAAGTCTGTTAAAGACTGAATTACAAACATCTCTTGAATAGAGTAAAATTTATTCAGGGGGTGTTTTTTTATACTCAAGTCAAAGCAAGAATTAAATTTCAGTCAATACACAGATTTATATTACAAATTGATTCCACAGAATAATCTGTTCAGAAAAATAAATGAGCTGATAGATTTCAGTTTCATCAATTGCAATACCATATAATCAAGGTGGTAAAAATTATCAAGGACTTGTTGAATGGCTTGTTAGTGACAATGCTTACGTTGCAAAAACTGGTGATGTAATTAAATTTACAATTAAAGCTGCTCCAGATAAGGATGTTAGTGAATATAAAGCTTTCTTAGTCGATAATACAGAAGTTGCAGGCTGGTGGAAGTTACTTTCAAGCTATGTAAATACTGGAGTTCAAGGTAAAGCTAGCCAAGAAGATACCATTGAATTTTCTGTTACCTTGACAGCAGATGCTTCTTCTGCAGAACCTGCTGCCTGTAAATTAGCACTTTATTGTGATGCTGAAGGAAATGGCGTAACTACTCTTACAGTTTCTTCATTTGAAGCAGTTTTACAGAAATAATTTATTTAAATAATAACTTTTATATGAAAACAGGTTTTGTGTATTTCACAAAGCCTGTTTTATTTTTAAATAATAATAGAAAAACAGCGGCCTGAAATTAATCAAGCCACTGATTTTTTTTAGAATAATTCAATTACAAATACAAATCGCCCTAATTAATTTCAAGCCGTTTTTATTGTTTTTAATATATCGTAGTATAAAAAAATTAATTTTTCATTATAGCTGTTTCTTTTATTTCGTTTAATTGTTCAACAGAAATATTAAAACATTTTGCCACTTCTTCATCAGAAAGTTTGTTTAATTTCAAGAAATTAGAAATTAATTCGTTTCTAAATATTTTATTTTGTTCTTTAGCCATTTCTTTAGCCATTTCTTTTGCAAGTTTTGGTGCTATTTCTTTTGCAAGTTCTTCAGCATCGTAGTGAAGGTCTTCCTTATAACTGTAAAGCATTTTTAAATACTCCGTTCTGAATATTTCATTGTATTTGACTTTTTCGACTTGCTTGACTAAGTTGTTTGTAAAATCGTCTGTGGGCTCATTAGTGGTAATAAATTTCATAAACGCCCTTAGTTCAGCATTTTCTTCATTATTGTAACCACTTGCATTGTAAATGATTTTTTTTGTTTTGTCATTAAGACTTAATGAAGGATCATCTTTGCATAAGTTCTCGAATGTATAAGACTGCTTTTTTTTTCCGAAAATATCTTTTTTACATATAAAGATAATTATAGATTCTTTTAAATCTCCATAACGGTCTCCTTTTAACAGGTTGTCTGCATCTAACATTGATTGATAGAAGCGAGACCTTTTTCCAATGTTCTCAAAATGACTGTTTTGCATTTCAACATCGTAGATTTTATCAGAATCTTTAATATAAACATCAAGCTTAATACCATGTGATTCATAACTAATTTTAAGTTTTTTTTGAAGTTCAGGATATTCAATTTTTTCTATTTTGATGTTTAATAAAAGTTCAAGAATCTTTTTACAAATATCCTCATTTTGAAGGACAGCACCAAACATATAATCATCTGTAAAAATTAAATCTTCAATTTCTTTCATTTTTACCTCTTATATGTTAATTAGCCATGATTGATTTTTTTTATCAAAATTTCAGGAGGAAAATTAAAATTTTTTTGCTATTTTATAAAAAAATTATAAGAATGATTAAAATAGATGGCTAAAATTTCGCCATCTATTTTAAGTCTCGAGTTTTTTTGCA
>CAMGTC010000250.1 GCA_946061765.1 uncultured Treponema sp. | reverse complement strand
AACGGCCCAGCTCGTAGCGGTTCTTTACGTTGAACTTGTCGAAAATGCGGGAAACGTAGTTTTCGACACTGCGTTTGGAAAGGCCCAGGCGTTCGGCAATTATTTCGTTAGGAAGATGTTCGGCTATTAAATCTAAAAGCTCCCGCTCTTTTTTGGTCAGGGTGACCATGAGTTAAACCGCAAACTGGCATGACTGGTTTGTAGGCTTTGAACTTCTTGTTATGTGACTTTTAATTCAATCCAATTCTATATCCTAATGTAAATAATTCTTTTATAACACTCACATCATTGATTCTATAAGAGTAATCATTTCGATATACTGTATTTTTGGTTGCATGAATACAAGTTGGTGCGAAATGTAAATATAATCTCAGTTCTAGTCCCCATTTATTTGCATCTTCTTCTAAACAAATGATTCCGTCTGTTTGTAATGTTATCGATGGTGAATATGAACTATTATATGTTGTTATAAAATTATTGAGCATTGAAGGTTTCCCTTCGGCCTCAATAAAAACATGATCTCCAACTTGTTGGATAAATGTTGCTAAATCCGTTGCGATTGACATAATTACTTTTCCTTTCAATTATCACATTTTTGGAACTAATGTCTTATAATCTATTGAATTTTTTGTTATGTCCCATTTTCCAACTTGCATTTTCTTTATAATTTTTCCATCGCCAAATTCAAGCAAATCTGTACGATTCAAATTGTTGAAAATTTTATTCAAACTTCCTAAATCATTTGAAGAAAGTAAAAATGCTTCTAATGGGTCACACAATTTGCAATACGCCCAAAGTTGACCTAAATCGTGAAGATTCAAAGATGTTTTTTTCGCCTCTATAAAGACAATGTTTGTTTTAGAACCTTTTTCCAAAATTCCTAACACATCTATTTGAATATCAAGCCCAACTGTCTGTGGATAGTTTCCGATTACACCATTTTCTTCTAAGAACAAATCAAGTGTTCTTGCATGAGAGTCAATAGTTGTAATTTCCCAGCCTTTATACTTGTCTTCAAGATATTTTTGAAGCCAAAGTCGCATGGGTTCATATAATTCAAATTCTTTCTTTACATTATTCACCATAACCTAATAATCCTGCCAAATCAGTCCACGATTCAAAATGCTTTCCTCTTATTTTCTCCGGCAAAGCTTCATCATTTTCGCAGGGATGATTTGGTTTTGTCTTTCTGCGAATTGGCTTTTCCCAGTAAAACTTATGAGTTTTCATATTTGGATTCTTTTTAATTAATTCTTCTGAATATTTTTCTAAGGCTTCTTGTTTATGTTTGATGTTAAAGCCTATTGGTAAAAACTCATTTGCATAGATTTTTACTTGATGTTCTTTCTTCCAATAATACTTTTTGCCTTCATTATATTTATCCAAGTTACTATCTCTGAAATTAGGATGTCCAAAGTCAATTGTTTGTACAGGAATATCAACAGCTTTTAACATATTGGCAATATCTATAACCATATACCAGTTTCCAGGAATTTCGATATAAACACGATGCTGCCTGGATTCTTTTTTAAATGCAATATTACTAGCTCTTATATAGCCAGTAACATCTGCTATACCTCGGAGCAGGGCTTTCTTTTCATCAGATGTGATTGAAAACAATTCTTCATTCATTTTCATTGTCGAATGATGAGTTCCAGAACCAACCAAACGTAATATTTCACGCATTACGTACTCATTATTCGGTTTTGTAAATGTAATTTTTGTTGAATGCTTTGTTTCCGACTGTATCAAATGTTGTCCAATCAATGGTTCTAAAATTGATTGAATATCGAATAAACTTGCTTTTACATAAACCGAAGTATCCTTCATGTCATCGGTATACAAATTTTTATGAGGAATATCGATTGTTATTTTTGTTTCTATTGAGTTTTGCTGAATTTCTCCATTTCCAAGAATCATTCCAAGTAAATAAGCCATTTCTATATTCATATTATTCTCCTACTTGTTTATAAATTGAATCGGCAATGGCTTTTGCCATTAAAGGTGGAACTGCATTACCAATTTGCTGCCTTATTTGAACTTTAGAACCCAAAAACACAAAATTATCATCAAAAGATTGAAGCCTTGCAGCTTCTCTTGGAGTGATTGAACGATTCAAGAAAGGGTGATTATTTGTTCCGTTTGAACAAGCATCAAAACGTGTATCAATCGTGGGAGATGGGAAATCCCATTTTAATCTTCCCCAAGTTCCTGAAAATTTTTGATTTCCAAGAAGTTCTTTTGGCAAATGTTCTTTACCACATTCCGGAGGTATCATTTTGAGTTTTTCAATTGCAATTTTAGCGTGATTTGAAGCTTTATGATTATAAAGTTTTTTTGCTCCCTTACGCATTAAATTTTGATATTCAGAATTGGTTTCTGTTGAGTATTCTTGTTCTAAAAAACCTTCACCAGAATTTAAATATGCCAAATCTGAAATTGCATCACGAACGGTAACAATTTTTTTAGAAGTAGGCTTAGGCAACATAAGTTTTTTAGATTTGCAACAAATAAAAACAGCTCTTTGCCTAGATTGTGGAACTCCAAAATCTGAGGCCGTAAGAACCCCATAGTCCACAAAATATCCTAGCTGTTGTATTTTTTCTAAAATCTGATTTTTAAACCAACCTGCAGAAGTGGAAAGCAAAGCCTTAACATTTTCAATGATAAAAATTTCAGGCTGTATAGATTCCACAATATTCAGATATTCTTTAAAGAGAAAATTTCTAGGATCTTCAAGCCCAAGTTTTTTTCCTTTCAATGAAAATCCTTGGCAAGGCGGACCTCCAATTATCATATTGATATTATATTTTTTGCTTTTTTCTACGATAGTTTTTTTTATTTCAGAATCCGTTATATCACCGACAACAGTTTCAGCTTCAGGCATATTGTGTTTAAATGTTTTTAAAGCATTTTCATTGAAATCAAGTGCAAGCAAAGTTTTAAAGTGAGAGTTTTTGTCGATTCCATAGGAAAAGCCTCCCGCTCCACTAAATAAGTCCAAAACGCGAAAACTATCTATCATATCGCAATTGCCTTATTACGAATCAAAATTCTTTTAAAAACTTCCTTACCATTTAAAATCGGTTTGAATATATCATACTGACTGTCAGAGCCGTGATTTGCTTCGCCTATGATTTCAAATTGCTCACTGTTATAGCGATTTATAATTGTAATGGGAACGCCCATTATTCCAGTATAATCAAATGGAATTTCTGTAATGTTTCTAACATGAATTGCATTGTAATTATCATATTTTTGGTGAATAAGCGGATTAAAACATTGAGTAAGTCTTAAATTTTCATGTCGCCTTTCGTTATCTAAATTTGTAAGCCACATTGCATTTCCAAGACTACGCCATTTCTGCCCAGTTTCATCAACCCAATAACGTGTTGAACGAGGTTCAGAATCTTGTGGAACTCTAAATTTCATTTCTCCAAACTGATAACCAGTCCAAACTAAATTGTTTTGAATTAATGGAAAAATCTCTTTATATGTCAAAGCGTTTTGATTGCCAATTATCAGAAACTTTTTATTGTACTTCATTATTTCAGAAACCATTTCCTTAAATAAGGAAAATGGTGGATTTGTTACAACAATATCACATTCTTTTAAATAGTTTATACATTCAAGACTTCTAAAATCTCCATTACCATTTAATTCTTTTACACAATTAGTAGATAACAAAAAATCAGAGATAGTTTCGGAAGTAAAATCAGATTTACTTATTTTAGAAATATCAAGTATATATCCTTTTGAATTATTATCATTAAAAGATTCAAATAGACTTGGCTGTACAGAAGCATAAGGTGAAAAAGAAGTGCAGATAAGTCTTTTTAACCCTAAAACATTAAAATTTTGGAGAAAAAATTTAGGAAAATTTGATTTAAATGGATTATCACAATTACAAAGAACAGTTTTATTTTTGAATTGTTCTGCATAGTGTGCAAGTTCATTTTCGATTGTTTCATACGTAGTATAAAACTCATCATCCTTGCATCTTTTTGCTCTATGTAAATTTGTGTTTTTATTAGCCATTTCCCTTCACACCTAGGTTAATATTATATCACGTTTTACAATAAATTTATAGAGGTTAATTCTATTTTATACTTATAGCCCAGCGCCTCAAGTAGCGGCCGTCCGCATTCCGGTAAACATTGCCGACCGCTTTATCTGCACCTTCGCCGCAT
>CAMGTC010000249.1 GCA_946061765.1 uncultured Treponema sp. | reverse complement strand
CCGCTTCGCAGCAGCCACAAAAAGAGTGTTTTTGAACCACGCCCCGCTCCTTCGCACCAACATTACGGAAAAGCATTTATAATGCGTTTGCCCTGAAATTTTTCCAGCTAAAACTATAAAAATCGTGATTTTTAGGTTATAATTTTATCTATTCACAGAGGAAAAATCATGGATAATTTGATAAAAATTTCAGGCTCAATTCCCAAAATTACCGGGTATCAAAAAGCTGCAATTCTGCTTGCAGAACTGGGACTTGAAACAAGTAAAGAAATTAAAGAATATCTGAAATTAACACCAAAAGAACATAAAAAATTACTGAACACTTATAAAAAACTCGGTTCATATCCAAGAAATATCAACGACATTATTCGTGAAGAAAAAGTTTTAGCAGAAACTTTAAATTACGGAAAGGTAAAGGGAATTTACACTCCAATTGAAAAAGAAGATTTGCAGACTCAATATCTTAAGAAAAATCAAGCACAGGTTTCTAAAATGCTTAATGATTCCCCAGATACTATAACAAATATAATTAAGAACTGGCTGGATCAAAATTAAAAATCCCTGTCTCTAAAAAACTTTAGAAAACAGGGATTAATGCTCAATAAAATCTTACTACTTATATTTTATTGCTAAACCAGACCTTGTAATTGACTGAAATCCTAACAAATAAAAAAATTGGAAACCATGAATATCGGTGTAAACATTAATAATTTCGTCACAATCTGGATAAATATCCTTTGCTTCTTTATAAAGTCTTGCAAGACTTTCACTTTCATATCCTATAAAAACTAAATTCACTCTTATAGAATCCACACAAACTCTACCTAAGATTTCATAATCTTTTGCGGGTAAAGTTTATTCAATAGTAGGCTTTGAAACACAGGATGTTAAAAACATTGGAAGAATCAAAGCTAATAATAAAAGGATTTTTTTTCATACCTTCCCCTTTGGAAAAAATTCAAAAAGTCAATCTTAGTAGCTTTTTTCATACTAACATGGAGATTTTTATGAGTCAAAAAACTTTTTTATGTGTATCACTCACTGACACACTTAGATTTTATACTAATTTCATAAAGTAAAAAATCTGGAGGAAATTTATGATTTTTAAGATTAATAAGAAGTTCAGAAGAATTGATTCTCTTTGCATTGCAATTTACATTCTTGGATTGCTTGGAGTTTTTGTTTATATCTTGAGTAACTATATAATTCCTGCTATCACAATTTGTTAAATAGTTCGAATTTCGAATTATAATTGGTAATGCATAAAATTGATTTTTATAATCGCATTTGCATTATGGAAATACTACCAGTCAGAAAGCGACTTTCAAAACCGCTACCGCCTGCCTGACGGCAGTCAGGGCGTTGCTACATGCGCAGGCGGCAGTAAAACTATATCCGTTGAGTCAAGAACACTTACGCTTAAAGCCTTTTCAATAATGCTTTACGGGTGTGATATACAGTAAAACAAAAAAATTTTATCTTCCCCTAAAAAAAAATGAATTTTGAATTGAATTCATATTTTTCAATTATTATAATTAATTAATTTATCCAAAACAGATAAAAGGAGTTAAATAAAATGGACTTGATTTACGGAATCAAAGACAAACCAAAGTTTGGACAGATTGTTTTGTTTGCTATTCAGCAACTTTTGGCAATCATGGCAGCAACTATCGCAGTTCCAGCAATTGTTGGAAACGGATTAACAGCATCTGCAGCTTTATTCGGTGCTGGTGTAGGTACATTCGTATACTTACTTTTTACAAAATCTTCCAGCCCAGTATTTCTTGGAAGTTCTTTTGCTTTCATTGGTTCAATGCTTAGTGCATTTGCCGGTGCCGCTTCAGTACAGATTGGTTACTGGGGATTAATTATTGGTGCTTTAATGGCAGGTTTGGTTTACGTAATTATTGCAATTATCGTTAAATTCTGTGGTGTAAAATGGATTGATGTACTTATGCCACCTGTAATTATCGGACCTACAGTATCAATTATTGGTTTAAGTCTTTCTGCTAATGCTGTTGGAGACTTGATGAAGTCTTCTGTCGAAGGCGGAAGTACTTATGTTGCACTTATCTGTGGTTTAGTAACACTTGCAGTAACAATGCTTTGCTCTACTTACGGCAAAAAAACAGCCCGTCTTATTCCTTTTATTATTGGTATTTTAGCAGGATATGCTCTTGCAGCAATCTTCGCTTTAATTGGTAATCTTACAGGAAATGATTCTTTAATCGTTATCAACTTTGCAGCTTTCTCTGAGATTAAAGGTTTATTCGCTCTTCCAAAATTCACATTTTTATTAGGTGGAAGCGAAGGATTAAAAGGTATTACAGGAACATACCTGCTTACAATTTTTGCAGCTTATGTACCAGTTGCATTTGTAGTATTTGCAGAACATCTTGCTGATCACAAAAACCTTTCTGCAATTGTAGGAACAGATCTTCTTAAAGAACCTGGTCTTACACGTACACTTCTTGGTGATGGTATTGGAACTATTGTATCAACTCTCTTTGGTGGTTGTCCAAATACAACTTACGGTGAATCAATTGGTTGTGTTGCAATTACACGTAACGCATCAACAATTTCTATCTGGGGTTGTGCAGTTCTTTGTATCTTAGTTTCATTGATTTCACCAATCGTTGCATTCCTTGAAACTATTCCTTCATGTGTAATGGGTGGTGTTTGTATTGCACTTTACGGATTTATTGCTGTTTCAGGATTTAAAATGTTCCAGAAAGTTGACCTTAACAAAAACCGTAACCTTTTCGTTGCATCTATAATCTTTATTACAGGTGTTGGTGGAATGGTAATCAGTTTTGGTGCAGTGCAGATTCGTACAGTAGCTTGTGCCCTTATTCTTGGTATTCTTACAAACGTAATGCTTAAGAACGAAGACAAAAAAGCAGAATAACCTATAAATAATTCTAACAAGAAAAACCGTAGCTTAAAATCAAATGATGTAAATTTCTGAAAAATTACTACCAGTCAGAAATCAACCACGCAGCACCGCGAGCTAGCTCGCTTGACGCTAAGGTCGGCAAGGTAATTATCATTCCGACCTTAGAGTCATGCTGGTGGTATGATTTCTTCCTTCCCGTAAGTTTTCAAAGTATTCACATATTTTAAACATATGAATAATTTTAGATACTTTTACTTTAAGATAACATTGTTTAAAAGCTGCAAGTATTATCAAATACGGGAAGGAAGAAAGCGGCTGGCAAAAACACTTGCAGGGCGGAATGAAAGTTTCCTTGCCGTACTGCACGTGTAGCGACATATGGAGCGGTTTTGACAGCCGTTTTCTGACCGGTAGTATTTGATACTATCTAAATTTATCCATACTATTAATTTGCTGTATAAATGCAAACTTAAAATAGTACGTTTTTTTATTGAGGGTTTATTACAAAACCCTCAAAACGGCGAAGTCAAGGCTTTAAGCGTGAGCGTGCCTTGGCTCGACGTATTTAGGGGTTAATACAACCCCTGAAAACGAGCGAGTCAAGGCCTTGAGCGAAGCGTGCCTTGACCGGTCGTATTTTAACTAAAGATTTTTTTTGCCACTTTTATATATTATTATTAGAATAATAAAAGACGAGGAAACTAAATGCAGAATTCTTTTAAAAATGAAATTTGTAGTCCTGATAATCCTAAGTGGAAAAATGCTAATCACAGAGAAAATCAAATCTACTCAAGAAACGATATAAGAACCGATTTTGAAAGAGACTACACAAGAATTCTTCATTGCCAGGCCTTCAGAAGATTAAAACACAAGACTCAGGTATTTTTTGCCCCTCACAACGATCACATCTGCACAAGAATGGAACATGTAATGCATGTAGCTTCAGTTGCAACTACAATAACTAAATACCTTGGATTAAACGAACAACTGGCAAATGCAATTGCTATGGGCCATGATATGGGCCACGCACCTTTTGGACATCATGGCGAAGATTGTTTGAATAGACTTTTAGAACATAAAGAAGATTCTAAAGCTCCCAAAAAATTCTGGCATGAAAGAAATAGTCTTTTTTTTGCAGATTATATTGAAACACTACCAGATCCTAACGGTGTAGAACAAAACTTAAATCTTACTTATGCAGTAAGGGATGGTTTAATCTGCCACTGTGGAGAAATCGACCAGCAAGGAGTAAAACCAAGAGATAAAAATATTGACTTATATTCAATCAAAAGACCGGGAATTATTCAGCCCTATACCTGGGAAGGTTGTATTGTAAAAATCGCAGATAAAATTGCCT
>CAMGTC010000248.1 GCA_946061765.1 uncultured Treponema sp. | reverse complement strand
GGAATCTATGCACTGTATATAGCGTAGATGCTGAATCAAGTTCAGCTTGCCTATATTTATTGGTCAGTCCCTTTCTATATTTCAAAACTATACTATTGTAAAACTTTAGCGATTCTTTCAAGAACCTTTTTGCGGTCAAGAGGTTTAATGATATAACTCTTTGCACCAACCATTAAAGATTTCTTTACTAATTCCTCTTTACCAAGAGCACTTACCATTACAACTTTTGCATTTTTATCAAAATCTATAATCTGCTCAAGAGCTGTAATACCATCCATCTTAGGCATAGTAATATCCATAGTAACTAAATCAACATTTGGACAAAGTTCCTTATATTTCTCAACGCCTTCCTTTCCATCAGCTGCAGTTGCAACAATTTCATATCCCTCACTTGTAAGGATCTGTCCTAACTGTTTAGCAACGAACATAGAATCGTCTACAACTAGAACTCTGAAAGCTGTTCCATCATCCTTTTTTCCCTCTGGTGGACGATCGTTGATTGTAGGATAATCTTGTGTAGTTCTCATTTCATTTCTCCTTAAGATATATTATGCTCGTTCCCTGATAGAAACGTTTACTTCTATTTTACCACATTCAGAAATTAATGGTACAATTAAAGCTTCAACACTGTCGGTTGTACCACCTAATGCAGCAATTTCCATTTTTTGGCCAATAAATAATGCAGGTGGAGTCAAGTCAAATTTAAATCCTAACTCATGCAATTTTGTAACAGCCTGAGCTGTGATTAAGTTAGCCAATTCACTGATTGTAGCTTTAGCTAAATCATCAAATTCTGAAAGTTTTTCTCCATTCATAGCAGAAGCAATATTAAGAGCTGTTTCCATTGTCATATCAAAAAGAACTCGTCCCTCAACATCACCAGCCAAACCAACCAAAGCAGCTACACCCATAACAGGCATTGCAGTCGACTTTAGATACAAATCTCCACGTTTTACTTCAGCACCACCAAGAACCTCTTGTAAAACACGGAATGAAGTTTCAACAAAAGGATTAATGTACTCTACTCGCATTTCTTTCTCCTATTCAACATAAAATAATAATAAAAAATAACTAATATTACTAATAATTTTTTATTAATCTTTTGAGTAAGCTACCAGCTCTCCAACAGTTTTTTCTCCAAAATTAAATGAACCTGGCATTGCTTCATTGTCACCAATAACAACAATTGCATTACCCTTCATTTTTTCAAGGAAATCCGAAACCACTGCATTTTGACTTTTTTCATCTAAAACAGAAAGAATATCTCTTGCAAAAATAATATCTACCATTGGAAGTGCATTAGTGTTTTTACAATCATGATATTCAAACATTATACTATCTTTGATATCTTGTATGAAAGTATAGTCCCCATTCGCCTTTTTTGTCAAATAAGGTCCATACCAGTCAGAAACTAATTCCTTTGGAATTGTTAGCATGGTTGCATTTGTTACTGCCAGCAAATCAATATCCTGGGCATAGATTCTAACTTTTGCATTAGGATATCTTTTATTTAAAACACAAGCCAAAGAATATGTTTCCATACCTTTACTACAACCTGGGTTCCAAACAATTATCTGTTTAGCACTATTATCTGGCAAAAGATTCATAACTGCATCTGCATACTCTTTTGTCCACCAGTTTCCACTACATTCAGACCAGAATGGTTTTAGGAATTCTTCAGCTTCAGCTTGATTTTGAATTACAACCTGAGCTCCACCTTTAGAAGCAGCAACTTCTCTACATCTTCTTGTAATCCAGGTGTCATTAACTGAAGAAACTGTAAATTTCATGTAATTTAATAAATTATCTTTTACAAACTTAAGAGCATTTTCATCAAGTCCGCCCCCTGCATCAGATTCTGTTTTTACAGATGAATTAGAAGAGACAGACTTACCCGTCAAACTCTTTTCTTCCAGAGAATTAAAACCTTGTGCAAGAGATTTTAGTCCCCCTTGAACAGAAGCAGCTTTTAAGCTCCCGGTATTAGAATTTACAGGTGAACTTACAGCTCCAGGAATTGCCCTTACAGTATTTTGCATTGGCATTACAGGAGATTGTAAAGCTTTTTTCTGTTCATTTAACTCTAAAGTCTCTTTTGAAGTAAAGATTTTTGTTATATCAAGTAAAACGTAAAGACGTTTATTACTTTCCACAATACCTTCAATATATTTAATATTAATATCTCCAAAAAGAGGATGAGGAGGTTGTATAGAACTTTTTTGAACTCCAACAACCTTATCAATTTTATCTACAACAACACCAAATTTCTGATCTTCAACCTGAAGAATTAACATATTTTCAAGTCTATTTGGATCTCTAGCTCCAACTTCAATATTAAAGAATAATCTAAGATCAAGAATCGGGATAATTTCACCACGAAGGTTATAAACTCCCAAAACAAATGGTAAAGTATTTGGCACATATGTAAACCGGCTTGCCTTAGCAATTTCTTTTACATGCATAATGTCAATAGAATAATCTTTTTCGGCAAGGGAAAAAGTAACCATTTTAAAATCTATTGCAGCTGCATTTTCATTATCTTTTCGGAGCTGTTCTTCAACATCTACTATCGCAGTATTTACTGTTTCTGATTTCATCTCGTCCATTTTAGAAACTCCTATTGAAAGTGACTAATCAAAAATTACAAGCCACAACTATTGTAACAACTGATTCTGTGTCAGCAATTCTTGCTTTACACCTAAATCGACTAATTGACTTACATCAATAATCAAAGAAACAGAACCATCACCAAGGATTGAAGCTCCTGCAATTCCAGGAGAATTCGTAAACTGATCCTTTAGAGGTTTAATTACAACATCTTCTTCACCAATTAAAGAATCAACCATAAGGCCAATTTTCTTTTCCTGATTTCCAACTATAACTATATAACATTGATCTGTCTGATTATGTTCTGGCAATCCGAATAAACGATTTAATCTTAAAACACTGATTACTTCGTTACGAACATTCATAATTTCATAATTATCAATGTGATTTATTTCATTAAAATTAATACACTGGCTTTCAATAACGTTTGCAATTGGAATTGAGTAAACTTCGGTATCAACTTTTACAAGCAAACCTTGAATAATTGCAAGTGTAAGAGGTAATTTAATTATAAACGAAGTTCCCTTACCTGCAGAAGATTGAATGGAAATATTTCCTTTAATATTGTTAATCATAGTTTTAACAACATCTAGACCAACACCACGTCCAGAAATATTCGAAATCTTATCAGCAGTTGAGAAACCTGGCTGCATAATAAGTTGATATGCATCCTGATCATTAATTACCTTATCTGGATGAATAAGACCTTTTTCAATGGCCTTCTTTTTAACTTTTTCAACATTAATACCAGCACCATCATCTTTAATTTCAATTACAATCTGGTTACCTTCATTTGATGCTTTTAAGAGTACTGTACCAACTTCAGGTTTACCTGCAGCAAGTCGAACTGAAGGAGTTTCAATACCATGATCTACAGAGTTACGAACACAGTGCATGATAGGATCAAGAAGATCTTCTACAACTGATTTATCAAGTTCTGTATCCTCACCTTCAATTACTAGTTCAATTTTCTTTCCTAAATCTTTCTGCAAATCACGTACAACTCTAGGGAAGCGGCTAAAAATCTGATTGATAGGAACCATTCGGATTTTCATAACACCTTCCTGAAGATCGCCGGCGATTGTTCCAAGATTCTGAGTATTTGAACGGAATTTACCAATAATACCCTTCTGTTCAGATTCATATTCATCGAACATTGAACCCAATGAACTGTATTCCTGCATAATTTCTTTTCTAACTTCTGTTGGAGAAAGGCCACTCTTAACTTTTTCCATATAATCTGGAATAGAATCAAAGAGATTATGAAGTCTTTCTTTAAACTCAGCTTCAATAGACTGGAATTTTGATAATTCACTGGCTGTCTGCATAGACAACTGATTAAATGAAGCTTTAGTAATTACAGCTTCTGAAACAAGATTCATAAGATTATCAATACGTCTTGAATCTACACGTAAGATAGAACTTTGCTGTGAAGCATGAGCAGGAGAAGTTTCCTTTTTAGCTTCAGCTTTCTTTTCTGAAGATTTTGCAGCAGTTTCTGTTTTTTCTTCAACCTTAGCAGGAGTTTTAACAACTTCTTCTTTTGGAGGTTCTGCCAAAATCTTAGGAACTTCTGTAATTACTTCATTTGGTTTAATTACATTATCATTCAAGATATCTCTTAACAAATCTTCTTGTGCATTTGAAGTTGAAGATTCTTCTAC
>CAMGTC010000247.1 GCA_946061765.1 uncultured Treponema sp. | reverse complement strand
TTTTTGAACCACGCACCGCTCCTTCGCACCAACATTACGGAAAAGCATTTATAATGCGTTTGCCCTGTTGTAAAAAGTTTTTTTGGTTGCCCATTTATTTTGATTTTGGTAAAATATAATATAACTTTTTATTAAAATTTAATGCAGGAGGCTAATATGGACAGCGGGTCGAGTTATCCCATACGTTTTTTAAAATCATTCAAGAGCCTCTTGCTTAAATGCTAACACTTTTCTACATCATAAAAATCATCAAGAGGCCCCATTATCATCTTAGAATCTTAAAAAAGAGGCTTTTATATGATTACATATTGGCAGCAGAATGTTGACAATGGTCAATTTACAAAAATCAAAAAAGAAGAAATCAATCAGAACAAGCCAGTTTGGATTGACGCAAGACAAGTAAACAGAGACGAAACAAATATTCTCCAGGATGAATACAATATTGAACAAGATCACATTTTAGATATTCTGGACCCGGATGAACTTTCGCGTATGGAAGAAAGTGATGAAGGTTATATTCTTACAATTGTTCGAGTTCCAGTTTATGACCCTTCTGCCGAAACACCATATTTTACAGTCCCTGTCGGAATTATTGTAAAAGGAAAAATAATTATAACAATATGCTGGACCGACAGCGAAGTAATCAAAGATTTTGGAACTAACCGTGTAAAAGGGGTAAGACTTTCTGACTTTCCTTCATTTATTGTTCAGATAATGAACAGGGCAAATTTAAATTTTCTTCGTTACCTTAAGGAAATCAACAGAAAATCTACAAGTATCCAGAATGAAATGAAACTTGAAATCGAAAACAAAGAAATTATGCAGATTTTAGGTTTGGAAAAATCTCTGGTATATTTTACCACTTCCCTCAAAAGTAATTCTTTGCTTTTACAAAAAATGAAAAGCACCCGTTTAATTAAATTTGACGAAGAAGATATTGATTTTGTAGAAGGGGTTGCAATTGATAATAAACAGGCTATAGAAATGGCCGACACATATTCAAGCATTATGTTTGGCGTAATGGATGCCTATAACTCAATTATTTCAAACAACTTGAACATAGTTATGAAAAAACTAGCCATCATCAATCTGGTTATGATGGTTCCAACTTTTATAACATCCTTCTTTGGTATGAACTTTAAACTTCCTTTTGATGCACTAAATGGTTATCTGCCTGTAATAATAGTCTCTTTGATGTGTGTAATTTCCACCTTCCTTGCTAACTGGCTTTTAAATATCAACAGAGACAGAATGAAAGAAGTTAGAAAAGCCAGAAAAAAATATAGAAATAACAAGAAAAAACTAAGAAAAGAAACTAGAAAAATTAAGGCTCAGGAAAAAAAAGCTAACAGAAAATAAACAGCATAAGAGGATAAATATGAAAAAATTATTGATTACATTAACTGCATTTTTATTTGGAAGCTCATTATTTGCTCAAACATCTTTTACTTCTTTAAGTTTTATTACATTTAAATCAAACCTGTCTTTTATTCTTGGAGAAGGAAGCCAGACTCTAACAATCAAAAGAGATTTACAGCCCTTTGCAATTAATAAATTCGAGACTACTTACAGTCTCTGGTACAATGTAAGAATCAAAGCCGAAGAAATGGGATATTACTTTCAAAACCCAGGACAGGGAGGTTCTGAAGGTCAGAGAGGTGCAAAACCTACAGAAGAAACTGCTTATCAGCCTGTAACAATGATTTGCTGGTACGATGCAATTGTATGGCTTAATGCTCTGAGTGAAATAAAAGGCAAAGAACCATGTTATAGCTTTGGAGATAAAATTCTAAAAGATTCAAGCGATACAGCCTCTTGTGATTTAGCAAAATGTAACTGGAATGCAAACGGATACAGACTCCCAAGTGAATCGGAGTGGGAATTTGCCTCAAGGAAAACAAAAACTGGATTTCAGGACGGAGCTTTAGTTAGTGGAGCTTCTACTTTAAATCATGATGAAGAACTGCTTTATACCTGGACTTCTGATAATGCAGATTCCACAAGGGTTGTAGGAACAGCAGGAGTTCCATTTGATCCAAATTCAATTTCAGAACCTGCAACAGGAAATCCAAACGGAGCAGGACTTTATGATATGAGTGGAAATGTAATTGAATTTTGCTGGGACTGGTTTGGCATTTACAGTGAAAAAGCCCCATACGGCGTTACAATTGGATACGATAGAGTTTACAGGGGTGGCAGCTGGTCACCTTACACAATGTTTCTTTATTGCGGTGACCGTTATAGCTACGACCCAAACGAATGTTACAACTACTTTGGATTTAGGATAGCTTACACAGTTGAGAATTAACAATTTTCCAGCTGTCTGCTTCCTTTGTAATTTCAAGCCAGGCATAATTACCTTCTGCTAATGGGCCTGGATTGATTACGAGAGTTTTTCCTATATTTTCAATACTTACACCTTCATGAATATGGCCGCAAATAACTGCTAAAGGCTGATGTTCCAAAATAAAATCTGTGAATTTTTGACTGCCTGCATGTAAATCTGAATTTACTGCATCACATTTTTGCCCCTTTGGTGGGTTATGACAAATCAAAATTAAACTATTCCACAAAGATTTATCGCCAGTCTGTTCAACAGAATCTAAAACAATATTAAAATCAGAAAGAATTTCATCTTCTTCTCTTTCGAATTCTGTTTTACCTGTGAATTTTGTTCCGCCACCAGCACCGGCTATTGCAAGTCCTTCATGAAAAACAAGACTTCTTTCTACGCTTACATCCTGATTTTCCATTTCTTCCAGGAAATCTTCGTTATCGCAATTGCCTAAAACAGAAAAAATTGTATCGTGTTTTGAAGTCAAAGCTTCTAAAGCTGATTTTCCGGTTTCTGGCTTAAAACATTCAGCAAAATCTCCGCCAAATAATACAGCATCTGCCTTTTTGAATTCATCATCAAGTTTATCTAGATTTGAATTTACAGCATGTAAATCACTAATTACCAATAATTTCATAAAACCTCCATTCATCATCTGCTATCTATTCAAAAGCAAATCATTTAAATGACTTTTAACATATTTTATCAAAAGCTTCTCTCAAAGCTGTCATCTGATTTTCATCACCAACAGTAATTCTTACAAAATCTTCAATTCCAGGAGTATTAAAATGACGAATCAAAAGCCCCTCTTCTTTGATTTTTTTGTAAATTTCTTGTCCAGATAAGCCATTTTTTTTTGCAAAGAGGAAATTAGTCTGACTCTTAATAACATAAAAACCTTTTGATTTTAAGTAGTCATAAAATTTATCTCTTTCCAAAGCAACTTTTTTTGCGCACTCAACATAATATGCAGGATCATAACAGGCTGCTTTTCCAGCGACCTGAGCAAGGGCATCAATTGGAAAGTGGTTTACACTATTTTTTACAGTAGTAACAATATTTACAAGCTCTGGATTTGAAACAATATAACCAAGTCTCATTCCAGCACTACACAAACTCTTACTAAAGGTTCTTACAATCACAAGATTTTTGAATTCTGCCAAAAGAGGAATACAAGACTCACCACCAAAATCAACATAAGCTTCATCCACAATAAAAATTTCATCAGGACTAGCTTCTTTTATCATCTGGCGAACTTCGTCTCTTGTAAGACCAAGCCCTGTAGGAGCATTTGGATTTGCAAAAATAATACCACCATTATTTTCTTTTGCATGATTTAACATACTTTCTTTATCCAAAGTCCAGTCAGAATTTAATGGAATTCTATCCATTGGAATATCATAATAACCGGCATAAACTGGATAAAAACTATAAGTATGCTCAGGCATTACAAATTTTTTAGAAGAATCAAAGAATGCATAAAAAACAAAAGAAAGAACTTCATCACTACCATTACCAGAATAAATCATATCTGGGGTAACAGTAAAAGGAATCTTGTCTTTAGGATCAGCAGTAACATTCTGGCCATCAACGTGAGCTCTACATAGAACTCCACCAGTTTTATTCAGCATATCTGCAATTGCCGCATGTAATTCATTCGAATCTGGGTCTGGATATACAGCCATTTTCATTGGCTGCTCTTTAATAAAATCCATTAATGCCTTAGTAACATTTTTACTAGGTGGATAAGGATTTTCGTTTGCATTTAATTTAATGTAAATTCTGTCTTTAGGCTGCTCCCCAGGAACATAGGGGTGCAAACCTTTCATTCTATTTGAAATAATCATAAATTAATTTTAGTAAGATTGATGATAAATTTCAATTAAACGAATTGAATCACGTTAAATCTTACCGAAAAAAAAGCTGTGAATCATATGAA
>CAMGTC010000246.1 GCA_946061765.1 uncultured Treponema sp. | reverse complement strand
ATTTGACTTTAGTAACAAACAATACAAAACACTTCAAAAATGTTCCTAATCTTAAGCTTGAAAACTGGAAAATATAAAACCTAAAACGCAGTTCAAATCCGACTTCGGGATAAGCCAAGAAGGACTTCAGAAATGGAGTCCTTCTTTCTTTTAAATTTGACGTTACTATTTTTCTTACTATATTTTATGAAACACTTTGGGAGAAGAAAAGGCGTGTAAAAAAATAGAATTTTACTTCTAGCATTGCAAAGCGAATGGGAAAGGGTTCGAAATACATCCAGATATTAAAAATTCATTTATGCCATATCTAGCAAAACTGGATTTCATATGTACAAATAAATCCCGCAATTAGGAGGAAATGTGAAAAAAATCGAAACAGTTCTTAATATTGAAGGTTTCGAAATTCCAATAAAACAAGTTTTTTGTAAGCAGCCAGCCCTTTACCTGAATGTTGAAACAAGGAATCTTCATGGTGAATATCCTCTAACTTCTACGAAGGTAAATCTTCCGGCAGTTTTTCTCTAATGTCATTCGTTGAATGACTAAAAATTTAATGAAAATCGTTGGAGGATTTTATGGCAACAGTTGTAGTTTGGAAAATACCTGAAGAAAAGTGGATGGTAGATAACCATGATGGAGTGCAGCATTTGTTTGATAGTGAAGCAGATGCAATACAAAGTGCAAAAGATATGGAAAGGGAAAAAAGTAATCCGGATAAGGTTCTTGTATACAAAAAAGATGGATCAGGAATGAAATCAAATATTCCTATTTAAAAAAATAAGCCAATAAAAGATTTAGAAAAACTTGACAAAGCGTACGATTAGTCGTACGCTTTATTTGTATGGAGGTGGTTGTATGGCAGTAATGACAGCAACAGCAGCAAGAACAAATTTATATAATCTCATTGATCAGGCAAAAGATTTTCACGAACCAATTATTATTTCTGGCAAAAGAAATAATGCAGTTTTAATTTCAGAGGATGACTGGAATTCAATTCAAGAAACATTGTATTTGTGTTCAATTCCAGGAATGAGGGAATCAATTCTTGAAGCAAGCAAAGAACCTTTGGAAGAAAGCGTAAAGGAATTAGACTGGTAATGTGGACAGTAGTTTATTCAAAACAGGCTGTAAAAGACAGTAAGAAAATTGAACAGTCTAATTTAGAAGAAACTGTAAAAAAATTAATTGAAGTTCTTAAAAATGATCCGTTTCAAAATCCTCCGCCTTATGAAAAATTAATTGGAGATTTAGCAGGAAAATATTCGAGAAGAATAAACATTCAGCATAGATTAGTTTACGAAGTTTTTACAGAACAAAATACTGTAAGAATTTTAAGAATGTGGACTCACTATGAGTAAGAAATAAAACCTGACACGCAGTTCAAATCAGATTTGCAGTCAAGCCGCAAACTGTTTATCTGCAAGCTATGCTTACACGCCACTGGCGTATGGTTATAGAAATTCAACGGAGAGATTATGACTGAAGAAGAGCTTTTCAAAAATGGTTATGAAGTCAAAGAAGGTAAATTATTAAGATATTTTGGATTCTGTACTTCAATCGAATTGCCTCAAGAAATAAATGTTTTAGGAGAAAATTGTTTTGCATATAATGAAGACATTAATTCTTTTACAGGCTCTAAAAATCTGAAGATAATTGAACAGAATGCATTTTATGGTTGTTGTAACTTGGAAAGAGTTTGTTTATGCAACGGACTTGAAAGAATAGAAAAAAGAGCTTTTTCATCATGTGGATTAAAAGATATTTCCATTCCTCAAAGTGTCAAAGAAATTGAAGAAAAAGCTTTTTCAGGATGTCATTCACTGAACAAAATTAAGTTGCCTGAAACTTTAGAATCAATAAGTGACAATCTTTTTGATAGCTGTGGAGAACTTAAAAGAATAGATCTTCCTGAACATCTTATTTCAATTGGTAAAGAATCCTTTGCCGGATGCAACAAACTAGAAAGTCTAACTGTTCCAAAGTCTGTTGTGAAAATAGGTGATAATGCATTTGGATCATATTTTTCAGAATTGCGAATTAAGTTCAATTGTAATAATTACAGGCAAGATGAAAATTTTATTTTTGGACCTGATGAAAAAATTATTAGCTACATTGGGTATAAATCAGAAAATGAAATTGCAATTCCTGAGAATACAAAATCTATTGGTGCATTTGTTTTTTCCCGTTTTTCCGAATTGGAAAGTGTAATATTCCCGGCGTCTGTCGAAGAAATTGATGAAACAGCGTTTATGTACAACTTTGGCAATTATAGTTTGAAACTCAGGAAAAAATTAAATTAATTTGGCTTGATATGGTTCAGAAAAGAAAACAAGAGTTCAAAATGTTGAATCAGTTTTTAGATAGTTGTGATAAATAGATATAAAAGCATAACACGCATTTCAAAACCGATGTCAAGGACAAGTCCTCGCGGTTTAAATGCAAGTTAGGTTGATGGCGCACTGGGCAACAGGAGGAGTGTAAAATGAAAACAGGAATACAGGTTGAAGCATTTTATTCTAAACCAAATTGTTATAGTAACGAAAAAGGAAAAATTCAATTTAATTATGAAGAAACTTCATTACCTGAAGAGGCTAAGATATTTGTAGGGAAGAATGCAACTTATCTTCAGCCGCAAATTGAGTTGATTAAGCCAAATGAATAAAAGAAACTTTATTTATTCAGTATACAACTGATATTGATAATGTTTTGGAAACATTGTACAACGGGAGAACTTTTAAACATAAACTTATGATGTTTACCCATTGGAAAGCCTCTAATGAGAAAGGTGAGAGATTATTCATTCTTGTATATTTTGACGACGAGAAGGAAACTGTTATTCTAAAGATTGAAGAGAAAAGTACTTTAATTGTTGAATTTAAGCAGTCCTCAATAGATAAAATTATAAAATCATTGATTGTATAAAATACATTAAAGCAACATATAACACGCATTTCAAATCACCGACACGCAGTCGAGCTGGGTGCGGTTTAAATGCAAGTATGACGACAGGCGCACTGGACCACTTTCGTTGAAAGTAAAAATCTCCAACACATTTTCGACCATTTGTTTAATGGCTCATTCTTTGAATGGTTAAAAACTAAATGAAAATCGTTGGAGGATTTTTTGGCTAAAAATGAAATTGGAAAGAAAGGAAGAGCAACTCCTGCTTCTTACAACAAGAAGGATTTCAGTTCAAGAACTGCTGCCAATGTAACAGACATTCATATAGAAACCTATGAACCATTCAAAACTACAGTTGAAATATCCATTCTGAAACAGTTGTTACTGAAACGTCTTCAAGTAAGAGCAAATAAGTTTTGCAGGAGAATATAATGCCAGAAACGACAACTGCTACAACTACTACTTCAAAAAAAGTTGTAACGGAAAAAACAGAATAAAGATTTGAAATCAGACAAATAGACTTTAGTTTTCTTTCGATTTTAGCAGTGAATAGAAGAAATTTTGTTCACTGCTTTTTTATTTAAGTAATCATAAATATAGTGTATAATAAAGTAAATAATTATTGGGGGTATTTATGGCAATAGAAATGTTAGTAGAACAAATTCGTACAATGCCTCAAGAATGTTTGATTGAAGTTCAGAATTATGTTAATTATGTTTTATATCGTTATAATCAAACTTCTGAAAAAAAAGAAAATAGCAATTTATCAAAGCATTTTGGTTCTGTAAAATTCCATCGTGACGCAATGGAAATTCAAAAGGAAATGCGTGATGAATGGAATTGATTTTATCGCTGATACAAATGCATTGATTTATTTTCTTGATGGAAATTCTTGTATGTTGCCTTATGCAACAAAGAAATTGGGATTTTCAATTATTTCAGAGATGGAACTTTTATCTTTTTCAGGAATTACACAAGAAGAAGAAATAGGTGTTAAATCATTACTTTCCGACTGTAGTAAATTTCATTTGACGGAAAAAATAAAAGATAAAACTATTGAAATTCGTAGAAAATACAAAACAAAACTGCCAGATGCCATAGTTGCAGCAACAGCAATTGTAAATAATTTACCTCTAATTTCGGCTGATAAAGGTTTCAAGCAGATTTCAGAATTAAATTTGATTTTAATTGTTCCTGTTATAGAATAACCCAGCCTAACACCGTTTTCAAAGCCGACAACTTTGTCGCTTTTAGCGAAAAGTTGCAGTTCAACCAATGCTATGCTTACACTCCACTGGTGTGATTAGAGGTAGTTGTTACGATTTGAAAATACGAGAAAAATGGAAGCATCAGGAAGATTTGTTGGAATTGATTTGGGAAAAAGGACATATGACA
>CAMGTC010000245.1 GCA_946061765.1 uncultured Treponema sp. | reverse complement strand
AAAGAATTTTCTTCAAAATTATGTGTCTTGGAAAAACTTGAATTTTGACCTATTAATTACAGAACAAAAATTGCCGGGACGCCTAAAATTCAAACAAGAGTCCTATGAAAAATGTTATTTTCTTTACAAAACTCCTATGACTTTTGTATAATATTAATTATGCAAAGAGATTTCATACAGAACTTAATAGAATGGAAAGACAGCAAAAGAAGAAAACCTCTTATTCTTACAGGTGTCCGTCAGTGTGGTAAAACTTATCTTCTAAAAGAATTTGGTTCAGAATATTTTGACAACTTTTGCTACATTAACTTTGAATCTGCTGGAAAGTATTCTGCAATTTTTGAATACGATTATGATGTAAAACGAATTTTGCGGGAAATTGAACTTGCCGAAAATGTAAAAATCACTGCAGGCAAAACTCTTCTTATATTTGATGAAATTCAGGAATGTCCAAAAGCAATTACTTCCCTAAAATATTTTTGCGAAAATTTACAGGAACTCCATCTTGTTTGTGCAGGCTCTTTGCTTGGAGTTGCAATAAAAAAAGAAAATATTTCATTTCCTGTTGGAAAAGTTAACCGTATGCAGCTTTATCCAATGAGTTTTAAGGAATATTTGCAGGCTGTCGGCGAAGGAAAATATATTGAATTATTTAATGACTGGAATATAAATCGGGAAATTCCAGAACTTTATACAGTTCCTTTGGAGCGGCATTTAAAAAATTATTATATTGTTGGCGGCATGCCAGAAGCGGTAAAAGAATTTGCAGAATCCGGAGATTACGCAGAAGTTGCAAAAATTCAGGATGAAATTCTTTCTGATTATTCAGATGATTTTTCAAAACATGCACCAATTTCAGAAATTGAAAAAATCCGTATGATTTGGGATTCAATTCCAAAACAGCTGGCAAAAGAAAATAACAAATTTGTTTTTTCCCATGTAAAGGAAGGCAAGCGGGCTCACGAACTTGAAGCAGCACTGCAATGGTTAAAAAATTCAGGTCTAGTTCATCTTGTAGAACTTGTTCAGAATGCAGAACTTCCATTATCTTCAAATGCCGATTCAACTTACTTTAAGGTTTACATGGCAGACAGTGGCCTTTTATGCAGAAGGTTAGGCCTTTCCTATAAAAACATTCTGGAAGAAAATACCGCACTTTCAACATTCAAAGGTGCCATTACAGAAAACTATGTTTTACAGGAACTTATAGTTCAAAACAAAGTACCCTATTTCTGGCGATCAGGAAATACTGCAGAATTAGATTTTATATTTGAAGAAGACGGTAATGTAATTCCTGTTGAAGTAAAAGCCGCAACAAATACACAGGCAAAAAGTTTTAAGCAATTCTGTAAAAAATATCAGAGTAAAACAGGTTTCAAATTATCATTAAAGAACATTGCAGAAAACGATTGCGAAGGAACTAATGCAGTTAGTCTTCCGCTTTACTTGTTATGGAATATTAGTTTATATCATTAAGCCCAGGTTTACAAAATTAAAGAACTTTTCGGGAAAAGTTTCCCGAAATTTTTCTCCCTAATATGCTAAAATCACCATAATGAAAAAGCACATTTTTCTTTCTGTAAAAATTGAACACATACTTTTCGCGCTTGCCCTTATTTCAACCTGTTCAACTTTTATTTTTAGGTCTCTGGAATCGCAGAAATTTCAGGTTCTGCTGAACAGGCTGGAATACACCAAGGACAATGCCCAGGAAATATTTGAATGGAATGACAGTAAAAAAGAGTCTTATTTTTTAGACTTGCAGAACGTTTTTAAACCTTTTACTTTCTATAACGAAGAGGTTGATGATTGTTTGGCGGACTTCATTTTGATTTATAAAAATCCTGCACTGAAAAACCAGAATGATGCAATTTTCACAAAATACATTCAGCTTTACAAACTCCTTTACGCACAGCAGCAGCAATTAAGTTTTGGTTATGCCTGGATTCTTTTGATTTCTTTTTTTATTTCTTTGATTTCTGTTTTTTCACTTTCGGAAAAGGAGCGAATCAAGAAAAACGAGTTTAAAATTCTTTCGATTGTTAATGAAAATCAGCTTAAGCTTACTCGCGAGATTCACGATGGTATTGCGCAGGATCTGGCGGCATTAAAAATCAGCATTCAGAATAAAGATGACGAAAAAACTGCCTATTTTGCAGATCAGGCCTTTAGCGAAGTTAGATTTCTGCTGGAAAATAATCACATAGAAATGAGTCAGGATTTTGTGACAAACGTAAAAGATATTCTAACTAATTTTGAACATCATTTTGAAATTCATACTGAATTCTTTCTGGCTTCGGAACATGTTAAAAAACTTCCAACTAAATATCAGTTTCAACTGATTAGAATTATAAACGAAGCTTTAAGCAACGTTGCCCGTCATTCTCAGGCAAAAAATGTAATTATCCGCATTACCGACACAATAAAAGGACTTCATTTTATAATTTCTGATGACGGAATTGGAGAAAAATCTCTGGCAAAAACTGAAAATCACAACCATTACGGAATTGAAAACATAAAAAGCCGTGCAGCAGAAATGAACGGAACTGTCACTTTTGATTTTACAGGAGGAACAACAATTGCAATCTCAATTGAAAATTTTATTTCTTGATGACCATGCTGGATTGCGAGACAGTTTGGGCACATTTCTTTCCAATAAAAATCCAGCTCTCCAATTTTACTATGCAGGAAACAAAGATGAAGCTTTAAAAATCCTTACTGAAAATCCTGATATAAAAAATGCCATCGTAGATATTAATTTAAATGGGATAAATGGATTGGATTTAATATCCACATTCAGAAATCAGACTCCTAACTTAAACGTAATAGTATATTCAATGTTCGCCGATGTTCTGCATATTGAACAGGCATTACAGAAAAACATTCAGGGATTTATTTCTAAAGATGCATCTTTGGATGAGGTGGAAAAGGCCATTATTTCTGTAGCCAGCGGAAGTATTTTCTACAACAAAACCACCAGAGATATTTTGGTCAGCATGTTCCGTACAGGAAAAGAAGATTCCAATTATAAAGATTCTGTATATACAGAGGCTTTTTATAACTATCGGACTCTTACCCAAAGAGAAAAAAATCTTTTTGAACTTTTAGCACAGCAAAAAGAAATTCCCGAAATTGCTGAGATACTAGGCAAGGCAGAAAAAACCATAAACAATCAGACTTCTATTATTTACCAGAAGCTGAATATTCATAACCGACTGGAACTGCTAAAAATCGCAAAAACTTTGGGAGTTATTATTTAATATATGAAAGGCATGATTAATAAAACTTTGGGAATTCCGTTTATCATTTTTTTCACTCTTTTTGCTATCGGAATAAATTACTGCGGTTCACTTCTGGCAGAAACTATTGTTTTCCCTTTGTATCTGGATTCTGTTCTTAGTATTTCTGTAGTTGCCATTTGTGGTTATGTTCCTGGCCTGATTTGTGCTTTGGGATCTAATTTTCTGCTTTCGATTTTTACTCACTCTACCTATCTGTTTTCAATATGCCATATTATGACTGTTACTTTTGCATGGCAGATTTTTATTCTTCATAATAAAAATTCAGATAAACCTTACACTTTGGACTGTTTTCTTTGGGCAGGATTCTGGGCCGCATTGAGTAACGGAATTGTGGGTAACATGATTGCCGATTTAGTTTTTGCAGGAAACACGGGCCGCCCTTCTGCTAACATTGTTGTACAGGGAATCTACGGAGCTATTCCAAACCTACCATTTGCCAACAACTTTGGTGGTTTATTGGAAAATATGGCAGATAAAACTTTGAGTGCCGTTTTGAGTTACGTGATTTATAAGTTTGTTTGTTATATTGGGGAAAAGGGGAAATAACAAACCTTACCACACCATCACCAACAGCAACACGCCTTTTTCCAAGGTAACTTCTGCGGTCTGACCTGGAAGAACTTCGTTACTAACGCTGTACTGATAGTCGCTGGTAATGGTACCTTTTCCCAATGGATATTTTGCATTTTTAATAGTAACACCAGAAACATCGCCGGCAATGCACATTAAAGAAAAGTAGGAATAGGTATCGGGAACAAGAACAGGTTCTCCCCCTGCAACTACCAACTGCATCTCATCACATATTTCTTCACTGCTTATTTCTGACGGAAGGTTTGTGAAAACTGAAAATTTCTGACCCGCTGGAGTATTTTCACTTATAAATCTCAGAATTTCTTGATTTTACGTTTCTCAGCCTGTTATTATTAATTTCAAGAGTAATTTCTTTTTATTGCTTCAAGATTTTTCTCTGCTGCATCAAGTTCGCTTTCATGTAT
>CAMGTC010000244.1 GCA_946061765.1 uncultured Treponema sp. | reverse complement strand
TCACTTAATGGAAAAACTTCACCTTCGTACAATTGAGCGTATTTTTGTCGAAGAAAGAATCTATAAAAAAATCGAAAGTCAAAAAACAGAAGAAGGCGTAGTAAATGCCGTAAAAGCAGGCTTTAAACCTTTTACAAAGGAACTTTTACATCCAATTACAGATGAAGATGTAGATCACTTACTTAAAATTCCTATCAGAAGAATTTCTCTTTACGATATGAATAAGAATAAGGCCGAAGTTACTGCAATTAACAACAGAATTAAAGAAATCAATAAGTTATTAAAGCACCTTGTTGATTATGCAATCAGCTGGCTGGATTCAATCGAAAAAAAATTACCAGAAAGCAGCGGTAAACGTAAAACTAAAATCACAAATATCAACGCTGTTGATGTAAAAGAAGTTGTAAAAAGAAATACCCCTCTTAAATATGACGATAAATCTGGTTACCTTGGAACTGATGTTAGCGGTGGCCAGGAAATGCTTAAAATTACTCCATACGATAAAATTCTTTATGTCAGAAAATCTGGAATTTTCTCTGTATCGGAAGGGCCTAAAAAGATTTTTGTTGGACCTGAAATGTGGTACTGTGGATTTGCAGACAAGGAAAGTCTTTCTAAAATCCTCTTTACAATCATTTACAGGGAACCAGAAACTCAATATGTTTACATCAAACGATGTAAAATTGCAGCTTATATCATGAACAGAGATTATTTCTTTGCTCCAGAAGGGACAGAAGTTTTACATATTGATACAAGAAAAACTTTTACCTTCCAGTTGAATTATGTCAAAAAAACAAAGCTTAAGATTCTTAGCGAAAAATTCAAGGCTGCCTCATACGATGAAAAATCATTAAAGGCAAAGGGTGTAAGAGTTGCAGCTAAAGAAGTTCAAAGTATTCAGGTTTTAGATTAAGTTTGACTAAAAAAAATGAATATATTAGCAGACTATGTAAGTTTTGAAGAAAATATAAAAGGTTCTCGTTTTTTAAGTGAATTATTTCCCTGTCAAAATCAGGCAGAAGCAAGAAATTTAATTAAAGAACAAAAAAGTAAATACCCTGATTCAACCCACGTTGTACACGCTTTTATTACAGGTCCTGGTGGCGAAGTTATGGGTATGAGTGATGATGGAGAACCCAGTGGAACTGCTGGCCGCCCTGCCCTTGATGTATTAAAAGGTCACAACTGTACAAATCTTCTTCTTACAATTACCAGATGGTTTGGCGGCACTCTTTTAGGAACTGGAGGTTTAGTTAAAGCCTACGGAAATGGTGCAAAAGAAGTATTAAAGGCCGCAGATGAAAAAAACTTATTCCAACCTTTAGTTAATAAAGTCGATTTTTCTTTTTCATGCGATTATTCCCTCTACAAATTGATAAAAATTAATTTTACAAATTTCAATCTTTTTAATTTAAAAGAAGATTTTCAAAGTCAAATAAATATTAAGGGCCAAATTCAAGAAGATCAAAAAGATTCCTTTATAGGAAAATTAACTGATATTTCTAACGGTAAAATCATAGTAAAATTAAATTAATCAATTCAAAAAAGTCATAATTTCAGGGGTGAATATGTCTAAAAAAACTCAAACTCTGCTATCCGTTTTACTTTTTTTATTTTCAATAAATCTTAATGCTCAAAATCTTTCACAACTAGCAGCAAAATATGGATTTAAACTAGGAACTGTTATTTCTCTTACCAGTGTAAATAATCCAGCCTACAAAAAGATGATTAGAGACGATTTTAACAGTATTACTGCTTCTAATGAATTTAAAGCCTATTCTTTATTAAATCAACATGATTCTATGTTAAATCCAGATGGAATGCCAGTTATGCGCTACAATGCAGCCGATAAAATTTGCGATTTTGCTCAGGAAAATGGCATAAAAATGAGAGGTCATGTTTTAGTTTGGGATGCATACATGAAAGACTGGTTTTTCCGGGAAGGCTATAAAAACACAGGTAATTATGTAGACAGTGAAACAATGAAAAAACGCCTTGAATATTATATAAACGATGTAATAAGTCACTTTGAAAATAAATATCCTGGTTTAATTTATTGCTGGGATGTTGTAAACGAGGCTGTAGCCGACAGTTCTGCAGAAGCCGCTTCTGGCGATAAAAGAATGGTTAGAGTTAAAAGAGGCGGAAGTGAAAATCTTTTTTACACCTGTCTGGGCCCAAATTACGTTGAACTTTCTTTTAAATATGCAAAAGAAGCTGTAAATAAGGTTAATCCGCAGATAAAACTTTATTACAACGATTACAACACTTTTATGTCAGGAAAAAGACAGGCCATTAAAAATTTACTTAAGAGTATAAACGCAGAGGAAAAACTTTGCGATGGAGTTGGAATGCAGGGCTATATTGGAGGCTATGGTAAACAAGATGGCTGTATGAATTTTAATGACATCACATCTATACGAGTTTCTATTTTAGATTATGCAAGTCTTGGCCTTGAAGTTCAGATTACAGAAATGGCAGTAAGAAATTATAAGAATGATGAAAATTCCAGAAAAATTCACGCTAAATTCTATGAATCATTATTTAGAGAATTAATTGGAATTAACAATGCCCATAATTCTCCTTTAACAGCAGTTTCAATTTGGGGAATTACAGATAATCCTTCACTTCCAACTACAAATTACAGCTATAAAATGAACGGGCCTTACTGTGGAATATACAACGAAAGATTTAAGAAAAAGATAGATTATGATTCAATTTTAAAAGTTTTAGAATAGAGGATTTTTAATATAAATACTACCGGTCAAGGCACGCTTCGCTCAAGGCACGCGTACGCTTAAAGCCTTGACTTGGCCCTTTTTAAGGTTTGTAATAAACCCTAAATCAAAAAAGGCAAAGGAATGATATTTTATCAAACTTTTGCCTTTTTTTGTTACTTATTTTTAATTCCCAAAGCCTGTTCAAGAACTTCTCTTACATCGCCTACAGGAATAAAATCTATACCTTTCTTTACGATTTGGGGAATTTCATCCAAATCTTTTACATTAGCTTTTGGAATTATAATTGTTTTAATTTTGTTACGTTTTGCGGCAACAGTTTTTTCTCTTAATCCGCCAATAGGAAGAACTTTGCCAGTTAATGAAAGTTCACCTGTCATAGCAAGATGATTTTTTATTTTTTTACCAGTCAGTAAAGAAACAAAAGTAGTTGCCATTGTAATTCCGGCACTTGGACCATCCTTAGGAGTTGCTCCCTCTGGAATATGAAGATGAACAATATTTTCATCAAACCACTTTGCCTTTTTATAGCCATTTTCAATTACAAACTTTCTTGACCAGTTAAAAGCAATCTGACTTGATTCTTTCATTACATCACCCATTTGACCTGTCAGTACAAGGCCGCCCTTTCCTGCAAAACTTGTTGCTTCAATTAAAAGAGTATCTCCTCCCATACTTGTCCAGGCAAGACCTATGGCAGTTCCAGGAATATCTGCAACTTTAAGTTGAGATTCATCAAAATCTGCTTTTCCAAGATATTTATACAAATCTTCAGTTTGAATTAAATAGTGGCGCTTTTGAATTTCTTCTATTTCCTTCTGCAAAAGTTCAATCTTACTTTGATTTTCAGGACTGCAGGAAAGATTTTCGTCCGATGGTTGGAGTAAAGATATTTCAGCCTTCTTTACTTCTTCTTCTGTTATAATTTCATTAACAATTTTACGGTGAATTTTATCAAGCTGCTTTTCGTAATGTCTAACACCAGATTCACGAGCATATTCTTGGGCAATCTGTAGTAAAGCATCTTTACTGTATTTTACCTGATTTTTCTTTAAACCGTTTTTAACAAGATTTTTTGGAATCAGATATTTTTTTGCAATCTCAAGTTTTTCCTGATCTATATATCCGCTTAATTGAATTATTTCTGCTCTATCAAGTAAAGGTCCTGGAATTGACTCCAGTGAGTTTGCTGTTAAAATAAAGAGAACATTCGAAACATCAAATGGTAAATCAAGATAATTATCTCTAAAAGAAACATTCTGCTCTGGGTCTAAAACTTCCAGAAGAGCACTTGCAGGATCTCCGTTATGACTTGCCCCCATTTTATCAACTTCGTCAATCATAAATACAGGAGAAATACTTTTAGTTATTTTTAAGCCCTGAATAATTTTTCCTGGCATTGCACCAATATAAGTTCTTCTGTGCCCTTTAATTTCAGCTTCGTCCCTCATGCCGCCAACACTAAAGCGGTAGAAAGGTTTATTCATGGCATTTGCAATTGAATGTCCAATACTTGTTTTTCCAACTCCAGGAGGTCCAACTAAAAGTAAAATAGAACCTTTAGAGT
>CAMGTC010000243.1 GCA_946061765.1 uncultured Treponema sp. | reverse complement strand
GTGGCAACAATCACTTTCTGCCCTGCCGCTACATTCGGTGCACCGCACACTATCTGCACAGGCTCCGCCTCTGGCGCCAGACGCACCGTCGTGATATGCAGGTGGTCGGAGTTCGGGTGCGCCACGCAGGTCAGCACCTCACCCATTTCTGAACTTAAAGAAGAAGTTAAAGAAGGCGAAAGTCAAGGTAAAACTACTGAAGCAAAAAAGAGTGGGGAAGAGCAGAATAAAGATTCTGATAAGAATAAAACAGAAGAGTCAGACGATAAGGCTGGGGATTGTGATGAAAGTAACCCAGATATTAATACTTCAGAGGATAAATCTTCTGAAGTAGCTAAAAACTAAGTTCATAATTGAAATAGCCTTTAAATTATGATAACTTTGAAGCACTTTAAATAAGCATTGCAATCCAGCGATGTTTTTTAGAGAATATCTAAAACGGCCCACGCCAGAGTCGAAAAAGGAGTAAAAAAAATGGCAAACGAAAAAGACACACACGAATGTACTTTAGACAAAATTATCAGTCTTTGTAAGAGAAGAGGCTTTGTATATCAGGCTTCAGAAATTTATGGTGGACAGGCTGGTGCCTGGGATTATGGTCCACTTGGTGTAGAATTTAAAAGAAATATTCAGAATGCCTGGTGGCATTACATGACTCAGCTTCATGATGATGTAGTTGGACTTGATTCTGCAATTTTCCAGCATCATACAACTTGGAAAGCTTCTGGTCACGTAGATCACTTCTCTGATCCAATGGTTGATTGTCTTGAATGTAACGCTCGTCATAGAGCAGATAAATTAATAGAAGATTTTGTTGCAGCTCATCCAGACGTAAATCCTGGAAAACCAGTTGATACAATGACTCATGATGAAATGAAGGCTTTTATTGATGCAAATATCGACTGTCCAGCATGTAACAGCAAAAATAAAAAATATACTGCAGTTCGCGAATTTAACCTTATGTTTAAAACATATCAGGGACCAATTGCAGATGATTCACATCTTATCTACCTTAGACCAGAAACTTGTCAGGGTATTTTCACAGATTTTAAGAATATCGTTCAGTCAAATCGTATGAAAGTTCCTTTCGGAGTTGCACAGGTAGGTAAATCTTTCCGTAACGAAATTATTTTTAAGAACTTTATTTTCCGTACTTGTGAATTTGAACAGATGGAAATGGAATACTTCTGCAAACCTGGTACAGAAGATGAAACTTTCGAAAGATGGAGAAAAGAACGCTGGGCTTTCTATCTTAAGTACGGTATTCCAGAAAAACAGCTTAAGTGGCACCACCACGATAAATTAGCACACTATGCAAAAGATGCTTATGATATTACATATAACTTCCCAATTGGTTTTGAAGAAGTAGAAGGAATTCACTCTCGTACAGACTTTGATCTTTCACAGCACGAACTTTATTCTAAAAAAGATATGCATTATATCGATCAGGAAGATGGAAACAAGAAGTATGTACCTTATGTAGTAGAAACATCAGCCGGTTTAAACAGAAACTTCCTTATGTTCCTTTGTGAAGCATATGAAGAAGAAAACGTTGGTACAGATGGAAAAGATGATTACAGAACAGTTCTCCACCTTGACCCACGTCTTGCTCCAATCACAGTTGCAGTTCTTCCTTTGATGAAAAAAGATGGACTTGCAGAAAAGGCAAAAGAAATTCAGCACATGTTAAAAGAAGATTTTGCTACTGACTTTGACCTTTCTGGTACTGTAGGAAAACGTTATCGCCGTCAGGATGAAGTTGGAACTCCATATTGTGTAACAATTGACTACGATACTATTCACGAAACAAAAGAAGACGGCTCAAAAAATGAATTATTCAACACTGTAACTGTTCGTTTCCGTGATTCTATGAAACAGGAAAGAGTTTCTCTTGATGATCTTGTTTTCTATATTCAGAAAGCAATTAAAAATTATAAACCAGTAGAGAGAAATCGTTAATTAAAAGACTGTGCAAACTCTTTTGAGTTTGCCGGGGGATTTTGGGAATGGAATACATTCGTTTGGGAAAAACAAATCACTTAGTATCTCGGGTTGCTTTTGGTGCAATGAATCTTGATAAAATAGGAGATGATGAATCTGTAGCAACTTTGATTAGAACCGCTTATGAGGCAGGAATAAATTTTTTTGATACTTCAAAAAAAACTCCGGCAAGCGAAAAACTTTTGGGTGATTCTTTGTTTGATTACCGTAAGAATGTATTCCTTTCAACTTCAACTTCTTCTAAAACTGCTTCTGAAATTGAAGAAGATTTAGAAGAATCTTTAATGGCTCTTCATACAGATTATCTTGATTTATATCAACTGGAAATTGAAAAATTTTTGCCAGTTCCTCCTGGGGCAGATAAAATTTATCAAACTCTAATGAAATTTAAAAGTCAGGGAAAAATCAAAAATATTGGAATCTTAACTACCAATTATGAAACTGCTAAAAAAACCGCAGAACTAAATCTATATGATTGTATTCAATTTCCGCTCAATGTACTCAATTATGACAGTATTAAAGATCTTGTTCCTCTTTGCGAAAAACAAGACCTGGGTTTTATTGCAATGCAGCCTCTTTGTGGTGGAGTAGTAGAAAATATTCCTCTTGCAATGGGATTTATGAATCAATTTGAAAGTGTAGTTCCTCTTTGGGGAATGAAATCAATTGATGAGCTTAATCAGATTTTGTACTTTAACGAACATAAGCCCGAAATTGATGAAAAATTTCAGGCTGATGTTGAACATTTAAGAAATTTCTTTAATTAAGGAAGATATTAATATCAACTTCTTCGGTTGAATCAGATCCATTATTTGTTGATACAGTTTTTTGTTCATCTTTTTTTACAGGCTCAGGACTAGCTTTTTCTGGAGTTGGGCTTGCTTTTGCTTGATTTATGGCGGTCTGATTATTTGCCATATTCTTTTCTTTTTCTTCAAAGAGTTTTAAGATATCGTTCTTTTCACTCTTTGTCATAATTCTAGAAACGGTTATAGAATCATCACTTGTAGAGATAATTTTAAGGTCACCATCTTTATCTCTTTCTGTTAATAACTGTACGATTGGACATTTTGGATTATCTGGGTTGGTATCAATTACCAGTGCAACTTTTCTATTGGAAAGGAAGACAAAAGAACCGATTGGATAAAAACCAACAGTGTAAAGTAAAGCATTAATAACTGTTATATCATATTTTTTGTCTTTGTTCTGCAAAAGTTCAACTAATGCTTCGAATGTAGATCTTTCGTCCTTGTAACTTCTTTGTGAAGATATAGCTTCATAAGAGCAGGCTGTATAGATAATTTTTGCGTTTGTTGAAATATCTCCGCTAAGTAATTTTCTTGGATATCCGGTTCCAATTTCGTTTTCATGGTGATTTAAAACATCATAACAAATTTGAGTTGGGAAATTCAAATCTTTTAAAATCTGAAAGCCTAAAAGTGTGTGTTTTGTTATTTGAGAGCGTTCAATGTTAGAAAGTTTTTTGTCACTCATATATAACTGAGGTGGAATTCTAAGCATTCCAATTTCATGTAAAATTGTTGTTACACCCAAATCAATCATTTTTGAAAGAGGCATATGCATGTGCATTGCAATTGCAAGTGCCAGTACAGTTGTTCTCATTGAGTGAATTACAAGAAAGTTTTTATTTGTAGCCTCAGATGTAGGGTTAATTCTAAGCATATATCTTCTGTGATCTTTGATAAATCCACACAGAGCTCTAACGTTATCGGAAAGTTCTTTCTGGTCAATTTCTTTATGAGTTGTGTAGTAGGTTAAAACTTCTTCAATATAGTTCATATATTCGTTGTAAACACCTTCTACCATTTCAAGTCTGGCCTGATCGCTGTTAGTGATATTTGTGTTTTTTGAAGTTTCAAGAGCTTTTTTTACGTTATCGCCAATTTTGCCGTTTTCTTCGGTTTTTGTTTCTGATTTGTCGTTAAAAGTACCAATGTCGCCACCAAGACTTATAGATCCTTCACAGAGAACTTTTTCATATCCCCATAATTTTAGGGCGTTAATTAATTCCTGTGTTACAGGTGCTGAGTGTGGCAATAAAATGAATGAACTGTCAATTAACAAATCTCCAGTAAAAGTTAAATCTGGATGTAATGTTTCTACTTCAATCGTTTCCATGGTCTTAAACTCCATTTTTTTTATCGGCAGAAATAAGTGTTTTCTATAGTAAACTCTTATAAAAAATATTTAAAGATTGAATTGAGTAAAAAAAAGACTGAAAAACCTCACACGCTTTTCAGTCTCTTATAAAAATATATTTTATTGATAAAAATCAGATGTCTGGATGTCTTCCCACCCGATTAATTA
>CAMGTC010000242.1 GCA_946061765.1 uncultured Treponema sp. | reverse complement strand
CGACCGTAGCGACAAGCGACGCTAGCTAGCGGTGCTGAAGTTTAGTTTCTGACTGTTAGTAAGTTTTCAAACTGTTATGTTGTTTGATTTAAACCTTGCCATAATTCAACATTTGCTGCAGAATAATTCATATGGAGACTCCTATTCTTTTTGACGCAGGCTAGACCACACGTATATATACTTTCTTACATTAATTAACTTATCAGTCTTCAATTCATAATGAGTTCCTGCCGCATCTGTAAAAACAAGACCAGTTTTAGCATAAACAGACATATCCGGGAGTTCCGTAAAAGGAATCTCGATTGTCTGTACATTTGTTTTAATAACAATTTTATCAAGATAAATAGAAAGAGAGCCTTTTCCTAAATCAGTTTCAGAATGATCGGCTTTTACAATATTCATATTAATATCTGAATTTGAGAAGACAGGCTTTTCTGTACCTACTCCTTCAGGACCTTTTCCATCTTTTAAAGTCTGAATATAATCCTTGAAATATTGTTCCTGCCAGTCATCCCATTCTTCGATTGTCTTAAAATCAAATCCTTCATCAAAATAACCGTATTCACTGTAATCAGTAAGTTTTCCGCAATTTACACAATTAACAGAATTTTCCTTGGTGTAGATTGTTTCAATTCCTTTACATTTTGGACAAATACATAAAGAACATTCCATTCCAACAGCCCGATTTTTACCCTTATAACGGATATTTTCACTAGCCTGTCGTTCATAGGCATTTTCATAAGTATCTTTTTCAATTATTTCGCGGATTTGCCCAGCCGACATTTCTTTTATTTGTTCTTTTGAATAAACATTAACTACCTGGGCGGTCATTTTTCCTTTTCTTAAACCATACCCCCAGCGAGGATTGGTAAAAAATCCTCCGGTAATTCTAAATGTTACAAGATTGGCACCACTAGTTTTTACAAGTTTTCCAATAGCATCGGTAAGAGCCCCGTTTCGACCATTAAAAGAACGGTTACCATCTGGAAATAAAGAAACATTCTTACCGTTACGTAAATATCTGATAGCTTTCATAACGGTTAATGTATCTGAAGAACCTTTCATTTTTGCAATTGGTTTAAATGCCCAGATTAAGATTTTTGACAAAAATCCCAGTCGATAAAGATGTTCACTGGCAACAAAATACATCTGCTGTCTGCTGCACATTCCAATAATACCAGGATCTAAATCCGTACTATGATTTGCTACAAGTAAAAAAGGTTCTGGAAGTTTTTCTGTAACAGTACATTTACAACCATATTTATTCATTATAAATGGGCCAACAAAATGTCGGCAAAACCACCAGATTCTTTTATGTCTTCTATATTCTTTTTCTTCTTTTTTTAATTCTTTCTGCTTAGTCTTATCAGTTTCCATAATAATTTATTCTACCACATTATAAGAACTTTTTAAAAAGCAAATTTGAATTATTATATGCCTCTTTCTTAAATTAAAAAAAATACCTAGGCTTATTTAACAAAAGCAAGCCTTTTTTTCTTCCAGACTCCCGAATTGTAACGGATAATACAAACAATTGCTGTAATTGTCCAGGTTAAACCAGTTGTAAGCCAGACTCCCCAAAAACCAACTGGAATAATCCTTCCAAATAAAGTAACACTTACAATTTTTGTAAGTAATGGGGCAAATCCAATTCTTCCTATAACTTCTGTAATTCCATTTAACATTGCAAAACCTGTATCACCACAACCATTTAATACAGATCTTGGTACATATATCATTCCAAGCATAAAATAAAAAGGAGAAGTAATCTTTAAAGCTATAGCACCAATTCTGATTACTTCACTCTCCTTTACAAAGAAAGAAATTATGTTTTCACCAAAGAACCAGAAAATTGGTAGAACTGATAAACTGAATATCAAAACAATTAAAGTTCCCCTGTGGAAACCTTTTTTTACTCTTTCTAATTCACCGGCCCCCAGATTTTGTCCAGAATAATTTGTAATTGCAGAGCCAATTGAATTGTAAGGCTGCTGAACAAGCTGTTCTACCCTCATAACAATTGTATAGGCAGCCATAATACTTTCGCCAAAAGTATTAACAACTCCCTGAAGTACCATCATAGAAATTGAAATCATACAACTTTGAAGAGCCACAGGTAATCCAATTTTTACCGAGTTGATGATAATCTGACTGTGTGGTTTAAACTCTTCTTTTGATACTCTAAAATACGAAACTTTTTTATAAGCGTAAATGATACTTGTAATTGCAGAAATTGCCTGAGATAAACATGTGGCCAATGCAACTCCAAAAACACCCCAGCCAAAAGACAATACAAAAAGAAGATCCAAAACCAGATTTATTATTGAAGATAAAATTAAAAAATACAGAGGAGTTTTAGAATCACCTAAGGCACGTAAAATAGAAGCAACCCCATTATAAAAGGCCATAAAAATTATACCAGCACAAGTTGTTCTCATATAAACAACAGCTTCAGGTAAAATTGCATCTGGACAATTAAGTAATTTTAAAACATAAGGACAAAAAATATAGCCAAGACAGGAAACTACCAGAGAAGCCCCTGCAAGTACATAAGTAGCATTTCCTATTGTTGCCTGAACATTCTTATAGTCTTTTGCACCAAAAAATTGCGATACAATAATTCCAATACCAATTGCAAGGCCAGAACTTAAAGAAAAACAAAAAAAATTCATTGAGCCACAAGTTCCAACCGCAGCAAGAGCATTAGCACCCACAAAATTACCAACAATAATGGAATCAACCATGTTATAAAACTGCTGAAAGATATTTCCAATCAAAAGTGGAACTGCAAACATTAAAATGTGTTTTGAAGGAGAACCTACAGTCATATCTGTAATATTTGTTCTAGATTTCATAGAAAATAAATATATCTAAAAAGCAAATTATTATCACTTCTTTTTCTATCTAAAAATAGAATAAAACTCCATTCTCTTGCAGGTCTGGCAAGTTCAACATCAAAATCACCATAATTGCTACACAAATGAAAAAATGATAAAATTAATTTTACATTTCATTTTTAAGGAGGAACAATATGGTTCCAGTATTAATTAAAGATTTACTTACATCTTCTCCAGACGGACGCTCAGTAAAAGTTTGTGGTTGGGTTCGTTCTGTTCGTGACTCAAAAGGTCTTGTTTTTATTCAGGTTAACGACGGAAGCTGTTTTGCTAATATTCAGCTTACCTTTGACCGCAATAATCCTTCAAAAAATGCAAATGTAAATACTATAGAAAAAGAACTCAAAAAACTTTCTACTGGAGCTTCGCTTAAAGCTGAAGGACTTTTGATTGAATCTCCTGCAAGTGGGCAGGCAGTTGAAGTTACTTTGGAAAATCTTACTTGCCTTGGAACTTGTAATCCAGATGAATATCCTTTACAAAAAAATAAAATGTCTATGGAATATCTTCGTGATAATGCACATTTAAGAGCAAGAACAAATACTTTTGGCGCAGTTTATCGTGTTCGTAACCAGATGGCTTTTGCAGTTCATTCATTTTTCCAGGAAAGAGGTTTCCAATATATTAATACTCCAGAAATTACATGTTCTGACTGTGAAGGTGCCGGGGAAATGTTCCAGGTAACCACATTAAGCCTTGAAAAAATTGCAGAAATGGGTGTTAAAGCAGGTGCCGGCGGCATGAAAATTGAAGATGCTCATAAAATTGTTGATTACAAAAAAGATTTCTTCGGAAAAAAAGCAAGTCTTACAGTATCAGGTCAACTTGAAGCAGAAACTTTAGCAACAGCCTTAAGCAGAGTCTACACATTTGGACCTACTTTCCGTGCTGAAAATTCTAACACTCCTCGTCACCTTTCAGAGTTCTGGATGATTGAACCAGAAATGGCTTTTTATGATCTGGAAGATGACATGGATATTCAGGAAGATTTTGTTAAATATCTTTTGAATTGGGCATTAACAAAGTGTCGTTCAGATCTTGAATTTTTTGATAAGAGAATTCAACCTGGTTTAATCGAAAGTCTTGAAAAAGTTGCAAATGCAAAATTTGTTCGTATTTCTTACACAGATGCTATTGCAAAACTCGAAGAAGCAGCTGCAAATGGTGCAAAATTTGAATTTAAACCATACTGGGGTTGTGATATTGCAACTGAACATGAACGATATCTTACAGAAAAGATTTTTGGTTGTCCTGTAATGGTTTTCAACTATCCAAAAGAAATCAAATCTTTCTATATGAAACAAAATGATGATGGAAAAACTGTAAAAGCAGTTGATGTTTTGGTACCAGGAATTGGAGAATTAATTGGTGGTTCAGAACGCGAAGAAGATTACAATAAACTTAAAGCAGAAATTGAACGCCGCGGAATGGATG
>CAMGTC010000241.1 GCA_946061765.1 uncultured Treponema sp. | reverse complement strand
CGAAGCAAAAAGCCACCCAAAGAACAAAAATTTAAAACTCGACATTTGTCCTAATTATCTTTATTGTAAATAATTACGGAGTAAAAAACTAAATTGTCTTAATTACAGCTAACTTTCACCCATAAATTTTTAATTTAAATGGTGGAACAGGCAATCTTTCGCCTGATTTTCCATCATTGTAGAGGCTGATTGGATTTGGAGAATCTGACCACAAATAAGCAAGTTCTTTTACATCATCACTATTTTCTGGAAGATTAATCTGGATTTTAGTAGAATCTATTAATTCCCCAAAAGCCAGTTCTTTTGTCTTCTTTCCATTTGACTCTCTTATAAAAACAAAACCAGGAATTAATTCCTTTGGATTAAGATTTACAAGTTTGGAATTTCCACAATCAAAATCAAGAATAATCTTTTTTCGTTCAATTTTAAAAGACTTAAGACAAGGATATGAATCAATCTTTTTTCCGTAAGCAAGTCTTAAGGCTTCAAGTCCTGCTCTACTTCCGCCTGTAAGTTTTTTTTCTGGGTGTAAATCATTCCACTCACCTGCATCAATTGTAACTGCCAAACCGGCATTTTTTACCGACTCAACTGCCTGTGCCTGTGCCTGTCTCATAGCCGGCCAATTTACATTTTCGCTTACATAATCTTCGCCATGGCCATCACTCCAGTTTGGAAGCTGCATAACAATAAATGGCATATCTTTTGGAGCATAGGTAAATTTCTTTCTCCATAAATCAATCATTTTAATCAGAAGTTTTTTATATTCTTCCGGTTGATAAGCATCTGATTCTCCCTGATACCATAAAGCCCCGGAAATTGCATAATTAAAGGCAGGAGAAAGCATTGAATTGTAGAGGGCAGTTGCAACCCATTCAAAGAACATTCCAGAAGGGCAATCTGCAACTTTTGTACCAATTTTATATTTCCATTCACCAAAAAGTGGAATATAAACTCCATCAGAAGGAATTTCTTTTGTAAAAGGAATTTTATTTTCTGGCTTTTCAACATTTCTGTAAGCACAAGTTGCAACTTTTACTTTATCTGTAAAAATACAAAGTGGTTTTTCCTGATAAAATCTTATTGGACCATTTTTTGAATTCTTTTGAACTCTTATTGTTATTGTATTTTTTCCTTCTTTTAGAATTCCCACAGGAACCTGATATCTTCTTGGTGGATAAGAATAATAAGTAACACCTACTTCAATTCCATTAACGTAAGCCCTGTCTGCATCAATTATTGTTCCAAGCCATAAGTGACTTGTTTCTTGATTAAACAATTCTGCTTCTTTTGCTGTTAAAGTAATTTCTTTTTTAAACCAAATAATTCCCGCAGATTTTAACAAATCAAAATCGCCCGGTAATTGTACAGAATCCCAGGAATCTTGAATTTTTGAATAGTCCAGAGATTTCCAGTCTTCTATAAAACCTTTATCACTTTGAGTTATTTCTGCATCCCAGGTTGATTGATTTTTTTGCATCAATTCTTTTTGCTTTTCAATTGCCCCAGGCTGCTGCCATTTTTTTAAGTTTTCAAGAACACTGTTCTGACTTGGAAATTCTTCTAATGATTCTTTATTCATCCAGGAAGCAATTGGAGAACCACCCTGACTGGCGTTAATAATTCCAACGGGGCAGTTCAAAGCCTGACTTATTTTTTTTGCAAAGAAATATCCGGTTCCAGACATAGCACCAAGACTTTCCGGACCAGCAACTTCCCACTTTGGATTTTGAACAGAGTCCTGCTCACCATCAAAATTATAGGAAATTGGAATAGTAATCATTCTGATATTATTATTTTTTGGAAGAGCAAATTCTTGTGGATAAGAAAATTGCATTCTGGACATTGGAAGCTGGGCATTAGACTGACCTGAACTAAGCCAAACTTGTCCAACCCAAACATCTTCAAAAAGAATTTTTTGATTTTGACATTCGAGTTTTAATTCAAAAGGACCTCCAGCATTACCTGGATTATATTCAATTTTCCACTCTCCATTTTGATTTACAATTCCAGAAATTTTTTGATTTCTAAATTCCATTTGAAGAGTTTTTCCTTTAGGACCAGTTCCAAAAATACAGTTTACACAGTTTTCTTGTAAAACCATTCCCGATGAATATATACCTTTTGTCTTAAAATCCTCTGACATAAAATTTGCCTCTTTCTTATTGTCTAATTAGTTCGAATTTCGAATTTTAATTCAGGGGTTAATATCACCCCTGAAAACGAGCGAGTCAAGGCCTTGAGCGAAGCGTGCCTTGACCGGTCGTATTGGTAATGCATAAAATTGATTTTTATAATCTCATTTGCATTATGAAAATACTACCAGTCAGAAAGCGACTGTCAAAACCGCTAGCTAGCGTTGCTACATGCGCAAGTCGGCAAGGAAACTATCGTTTCCGACTTGCGAATGTTTTTGCCAGCCTCTTTCTTCCTTCTCGTTTTTTCATAATTAAACAATTTTTTGTAAAATCAATTTTATGTTTAATTTCCAAAAAACTCGAATTTCGGGCTAATTAGCTGATTTTTTAATCTACCCAGTCTTTACTAGTGTTTTCGTAGCGGAACCAGTCAAAATCTGCATAAAATTCTTTTTTGGTGTAATCACCAGCTGATACTGCAAACATTCCAACAAGAGAGCCAACAAAACCGCCTGCTTTTTCTACACTTAAAATACTGGCATCTACATTTTCGGCAAGAACATTTAAACTTCTTTCGTCTGTTCCATATTCAAAGCGTAAAAGTTGTTTTTCGGCAACAACTCTTAGAACACCTTTAAGATTTTTTGTTCCACCTGTAATAATTTCTTCGGCAATTAATTCATCTTTATCTCCAGCTGCCTTAATCAACTGTACAAGAATCATTTTGCCGCGACAGGTATATTGCAATCTGTAGTTAAATTTTTCATTCTGGAAACAAACAATTCCGGCTGCATCATTATCTTTTGTAAAGTGGATATCTACACTTGCAGAAGCTTCGTAACTAAAAGCAGTTTGACGACGGGCTACCATAATAGCCTTACCGCTTCCTGTTAATTCTTCGCCTCCGTACAATCGCAAGTTTCCTGAGTTTTCTTCAAGACTAATGTAATTTGGATCTCGGGCTCTAAGATTAATCCAGTAATAATCCAATTTTTTAGAATTAAAATCATCAATTGAAGGTAAAACAAGAGCTTCTATATCTTCGTTTGTACGTTGAACTACATGACCAGTAATGCTGTAAACGTTTTCTACTTTTCCAGTTTCCCAAGAAACTACAGGCCAGCCATCTTCCCATTTTACAGGAACCATAAAAGTTTCTCGTCCCATATTGCAAAAGCGCTGACCCTTTTCGCCATAAGGTCTGGAAGCAAGACAAACCATCCAGTAACGTTTATCTTTATCCTGGAATAAATCTGCATGGCCTACATAAATAATTCCAGCAGATTTACCAAGATGACGGTGAGTTAAAATTGGATTTGCTTTTTTACCAACCCAAGTTCCTTCTACAGAATCACATCTTGCAACACAAACTGCATGATCTGGACCTGTTCCGCCTTCTGCATGAATCAGATAATACATTCCGTCGATTTTATAAATATGTGGACCTTCTGGCCAAATACAATCTTTTAATGCACCACGCCAGATTCCTTTTGACTGACCATAAAGCTGACCTGTTTCTACATTAATTCTCTGAACCCAAATTTCCCAGTTACCGTTATATTTACAGCCTTCTGGAGCAGGTCTTGTTCCTATGTACCATACAGTTCCATCATCATCAAAAAATAAAGATGGATCTATTCCCTCTGCCCCTTGAATAGGAATTGGGTTAGACCATGGGCCTTCTGCCTTATCTGCTGTTATAAGAAAATTACCGATTTTATCTACTTGGGTACAAACACAATAAAATTTTCCATTGTTATATCGAATGGTTGGTGCAAAAAGACCTCGGGAAACTCCTGCCCCGGAAAAATCCATCTGCTCAGGTCGGTCGATAATATTTCCAATCTGTTCCCATTTTACAAGATTTGTACTCTTAAAAATTGGGAGTCCTGGAAAATAAGAAAAAGAGGAAGTTACTAAATAAAAGCAATCCTCTGCAACACAAATTGAAGGATCTGGATAAAAACCAGAAAGTATTGGATTTACAATTCTATTACTCATAATTTAATCTTAACTTAGTGAAACGTTTTATTAAATAGGATTTTATTCTTATTCTTAGCATATTTTTATAGGATATTCTTAGACCTTTCTAACTTCAAAATTCCAATAATATGTGTTATGGTAAAGAAGGTTTAAAATGAATAGTGCAGATGGCACTATTCATTTTAACTCGAGTTTTTTGCAAAAACTCTATTTATTTACGTGTTCGCTTGCGCGAACGTTTTGTAAATCCTCAGTT
>CAMGTC010000240.1 GCA_946061765.1 uncultured Treponema sp. | reverse complement strand
TTGCCGACTTGCGAATGTAGCAAGGCCCTGACTGCCGTCAGGCAGGCGGTAGCGGTTTTGACAGTCGCTTTCTGACAGGCAGTCTTTTCATAATGCAAATGCGATTATAAAAATCAATTATATGCATTACCAATTAGAATTCGAACTATTAATCTTTCTTTTTCTTTAGTTCAATCAATTTTACTAATATTCAATTTCAACCCTAGAAATAAGAAATCTCTCTGGCTTTTTTATCTTTACTCCATTAAATCTGAGATTATTTTATTCATTTATGCTATAATCATTTTATGACTAAGAAAGTTTTTCTTGGAGGAAAGGGGATTACTAAACGTATTTCAATTGGTGGAGATTCCCCTGTTTCTTTACAAACAATGTGGAAAGATTCTATTGCAGATCTTTCATTAAATCCTCAGAAATTAGATTTAATTATTCAAAAGATAAACTCTTTACAAATACTCGGATGTGATATTATTCGCTTTGCGGTTCCTGATATGGAAAGTGCTAATGCTTTATCCCTTATTGCTGAAAAAACAACAATGCCTCTTGTTGCTGATATTCATTTTGATTATAAATTGGCTTTAGAATGTTTAAAAGGAAATGTTGCTTCAATTAGAATTAATCCTGGTAATATTGGTTCTTTCGAAAACACTAAAAAAGTGGTTGAAGCATGTAAAGAAAATGGGGTTGCTATAAGAATCGGAATTAATTCTGGTTCTCTTCCAATAGATTTACAAAAAGCTATAGCTGAAGGAAAAATCAGTAGAGCACAGGGCCTATGTCTAACAGCTGTACGAGAAGCCGAAATCTTTGAAAAATTAAATTTTGATCAATATGTAGTTAGTATGAAATCTTCTGATGTGCAGGAAACTATTGAATGTAATGAATTTTATGCCAAAGAGTATAATAATCCTCTTCATTTAGGAGTAACAGAAGCAGGTCCTTTAATTGGAGGCCTTGTAAAATCAACAATTGCATTTAATACACTTTTATCAAAAGATATTGGTGATACTATAAGAGTTTCTTTATCTTCTTCTGAAGAAAATGAAGTACTTGCAGGTCTGAATATTTTAAGGGAATGTGGAAAAAGAAAAGGTGGCGTTAAGCTTGTTTCTTGTCCACGTTGTGGTCGTATTGGTTTTGATGTTCATTCTTTTGTTGATAGATGGCAAACAAAATTACTTTCTATGAATAAAGATATAACTGTTGCTGTAATGGGCTGTGTTGTTAATGGGCCTGGCGAAGGTAAACATGCTGATATTGGTATTGCAGGAAGTAATGATAAAGCAATCATTTTTAAAAAGGGAAAAGTATTTAAAACTGTTCAAATAAAAAATCAGAAAGATATGGACTTGTTAGATACAATCTTTTTACAGGAACTTGAATCTTTATAGGTATTTATATAGGATAGTTTATCAAATGAAAAAATTAACTTTATTGAGTATTTTTTTATTATTTGGAATCACTTTATTTGCTCAAAACAATAATTACCTTTCTCTTTATAGACAATCGTTATACTATTTTGATTTAAATGATTATGGTAAAGCTCTAACTTTTTCCGAAGATGCAATTACTGCAAAAAAAAGGCAAATTCAGTCTGAATTAAATCTTTTGCGAAAATCACTTTCCTCTAATGCAGTAAAATCTGCTGGCGATGATATAAATCAGGTTCTGTCAATCTTAGAAAAAAGAAATGAAAAAGATTCTATCGCAATTATTCAAAAATATATAAAAATTAAAGGACTGGATTACTTTGATAATTCGATGTCTAAACTTCAAGAAAATATTAAAAATCAATCAGAATATCCTGAAGCACAATATCTGATTGGAAAAATCTATCAACTTGAAGGGGAATATGATATTTCTGAAACATATTACAGTATGGCTTTAGATAATGCAGCTGTTTTAGATGTTCCAGATTTTAAATATGAAATTCTTTATAATCTTGCAGAAATCAGTAATCTTAAAAATGATTATAATAGGTATGAAACAAGACTCTTAAATATTTTAGTTGAAGATAAATATGCAAAAGATGAAACTCTTATAAAATCTATGATTAATACTATAAAGTCAAATAATCAAAATTCGCTTGAAAGATTTTTTATGCTTTATAGAGCTTCTGAATATAAGTCTATTAAAGCTTATATGTTACTTTCAGATTATTATTACAAAAATGGATATTTAGATAAAGCAATTCAATATTCAGCTTTACATGTCATAACAACTTTTACAAAAATAAATGATGTAATGGCTAGCCGAAATACTGAATATGAGTATACAAATTTAAAAAACTTTTTTGGAGAAATAAATAATCATCACGATATCATTGAATGGGGTGATGATTTGGATATTTGGAAGGGATATAATACTCTTGCAAAATTATGTTCTGAAAAAGGTTATGAAAACTTTTCAAAAAGCCTTTATGGTGTTCTTTCTCAATATTCACCTCAGGAATATTGGCAAAAAGACGCTGTTTTAAAATTAAGTAAATAAAAATCAATTATGAATATTGCAATGTTTTCTGATTGTTATTTTCCCCGCATAAATGGAGTTTCTGTTTCCATTTTGTCATTTGCCGAGGAATTAACAAAATTAAATCACAATGTAATCATTGTTTGTCCTGATTACAAATCAAAGAAAAATTTAAAATCACAGTTTAAGTTTTCCTATGAAGAAATTCAAAAAACAAAAAAGGGAAGCATAAAATTATACAGATTAGCCTCTCACAGAATTGTATTTTCACAGGAAGACAGACTTGTAAAAATAACAGTTTGGCATAATTTAAAAAAATATCTGGATAATTTTAAACCCGATATTATTCATGTTAATACTGAATATATGGTTGGACGATTCGGCTCTCATTATGCTAAACACCGTTTAATTCCCATGGTTTATACTTTTCACACTTATTGGGAAGACTATATTGAGAATTATGCTGATTTTGCTCCAAAAAATGTCTCAAGAGCTTTTGGTCGCGAAATATCTTTATATTTTTTAAAAAGAGCTGATAAAATAATTGCTCCAACAAAAAGATTTGAACAAGTTGTAAAATCTTATGGAATCAACTGTCAGATAACTGTAATTCCAACTGGAATATCAGAGGATATTCAAAAATACGAAAAAAATCATGCTAATTTATTTTTCAATCGAATCCATAAAATATTCCCTATAATCAAAAAGAAAAATATTCTTTTATATGTTGGAAGAGTTGCAAAGGAAAAAAATCTTGATTTTCTTTTAGAGATGCTGGGAAAGGTAAGAAAAACTGTAAATGATGCTGTTTTAATTGTAGTTGGAGATGGGCCTGAATTAAAATCATTAAAAGAAAAAGCTGCAAAATTACCTTATTCATGGAATATTTGTTTTACTGGTTACAGTGACCGAGATCAACTGGCATATTTTTATAATTTAGCAGATGTTTTTGTTTTTCCAAGTCTTACAGAAACTCAGGGCCTTGTTACTATAGAGGCAATGTCAAACGGACTTCCTGTAGTTGCAATTGGAGAAATGGGAACTTTAGATGTAATGCAAGGTAACAACGGTGGTTTTATGGTAAATAATGATATTGATGAATTCTCTCAAAAAGTAATAGATTTACTACAAAATCCTGAATTGCGAAAACAAAAGTCACAAGAAGCAAAAGAATGGAGTAAAAACTGGTCAATTGAAAATACTACTCAAAAATTGCTAAGTGTTTATAATTCAATTATAAAATAAAGAATAGGAGATTTGTAATGAAAAAAATTATTTCGTTTGTAGTATTTTTCAATTTTTTTATTCTGGCTTTATTTTGCCAGGCAAGTGTAGATCCAAATCATTATATTTATGATCAGATTAGAATTTGGGAAATCAAAGGTCTTGTTGACGGAAAAATTATTCCCCCATTAAGACCTTATAAACTTTCTAATTTAAATGAAATTCTTGAAACTGTAATAAAAAATGGTGATACCAAAGATGTTGATATTGCAAAATCTTACTATGAAGAATTAAACGGAAAATCATGGAATATAAGTTTGGAAAATCTTTTTGATGGAAAAACTTCATCAGAGCAAAAAGATTTTATGTATTCTATAAATCCTAAATTTTATGGTGATTTATCTTTTGCAAATAATTTTATTTCATACGGTTATAAAATAGCTTTTATTAATAGAACAGGAGATAATTCTACTTTTTTGCCTCTTTACGAATCTTACCAGTACAATACAACTTATGATGAAGGAATTATTGGGCCTTTTAAATCCTATCTTGATTCTAATCAAATTTTATCTGTTGGAACTAATAGAGTTTTTGGTCAGGCTGGTATATATAGAAGTGCTTATGGAAATTATTTAAAAGATAATCTTGCTATTAGTGAAAATTCCCATCATGCAGGAAATTTTTCTCTA
>CAMGTC010000239.1 GCA_946061765.1 uncultured Treponema sp. | reverse complement strand
TAGGTCCAAATGGTTGTGGAAAGAGTAATGTAGTTGATGCCATAAAATGGGTATTAGCAGAAAACCGTTCAAAAAATCTTCGTGCAGAAAAAATGGAAGACGTTATTTTTAATGGTACAGAACAACGTCAATCATTAAATGCTGCTGAAGTTACATTAACACTTTCAAATGACAAAGGCCTATTACCGCTTAATGAAGAAGAAATTGCAATTACAAGACGTTTATATCGTTCTGGAGATCAGGAATTTTTTATCAACGGACGTCCTGCAGGTCCAACAGAAATTCGTAGATTATTCTTAGACACTGGTGTTGGTAAAGCGGCCTACTCTGTTATGGAACAGGGTAAGATTGATCAAATTTTATCAAGTAAACCAGAAGATAGACGTTATTTATTTGAAGAGGCAGCTGGTATTTCTAGAAGTAAGGCTGAATGTGCAGAAGCCGAAAGAGAACTGGAAAGGACAAGGCAAAACTTAGTTCAAATAGAAATTGCTTTAAATGAAATTAAAAGACAGTACGAAACATTAAAAACTCAGGCTGATAAAACAATCAAATATCGTAAATTAAAAGATGATATTTTTAATTACGAACTTGATCTTGCACTTTTAAAACTTAAAAATCAAGTTCAGGAAAAAGCAAGACACGAAGAAGAACTTAAAAATGTTCAGTCAAAAAGAGATAAAGTACGTCTTGAAATTGAAGAAATCAACAATACCATTTCTGAAAACGTAGATAAAGTAAAAGAAATGCAGGAAGACCTTTATGCAAAACAGGCTCAGCTTTTAAGTATTGGTCAGGAAAAAAATGGTAAAGATGAATTAATTAAACAGTTTAATACCCGTTCTTCAGAAATTCGTGAAAAAATTCAAACACTTGAAGTAAGAAGAAATTCATTTCAAGAAAAAATTGATAATCTTCAGGAAGAGATTGACGATCAGAATGCTCAGTTACATCAAAAAACAAAACAATTGACTGACATCAAAAATAACATTACTTCTTTTGAAAAAAACATTGAGATTTCTAGTTCTCAAATTACAGATAACGATGTAAAAGCTGAAAATCTTTCAAAACAGATTAATGAATTGGAAGACGAAAGAATTCTTCTACAAAAAGATTTAACAACTATTACAGAAAATATAGTAAAAAAACTTGATGAAAAATTAAAAGACGCTGGTTTTTCTGAAAACTTGTTGAAAAAATCAAAAGAAGAATTAGATATCAGCTTAAGTAAACTCAAGATTTTTATTAATGGTCGAAAAAATATTTTCTCTGACCTTTTAAATAAAAAAAGAAGTTCAGAAGAAAATGATAAATCTTTAAAAGAAGCCGTAGAAGCTTTTGAAGAAGCAGAAAAACAACTTTCAGAATTAGAAAATAATTTTGCAAAATACGTTCAGGCATCTCCTGCCTTTATTACAGAATTCCTTTCACCAGAAGGAATCATGACTAAAAAACGTGAAATTGATGAAAAAATTAATGAAAATTCAAAGAAAGTAAATGACATAAACACAAATATTTCAAATTTACATCTTGAAAATACAGAACTTTTAAAGAAAATTACAGAATACAAAGACACTTTAAATAAATTAAACGTAAATGAAGCCCAAATGCAGGGCCAAATACAATCTGCCCAACAGCAGATATCAACTTTGGAAAGATCATTAACTTCCGAAAAAAATTCTATGCAGGAATGCGAAGAAGAAATCTACACAGAAAGTAAAAGAGCAGAAGAAGTTAATGAAAAAATCTCTACTTTACAAGATGAACTTGACGAAATTGAAGCACGAGGTCAAAAACTTGCAAAAGAAATGTCCAAACTTGATGAAGAAATTGCAAAAACCAACGAAAAAGTTTCTGGCAAAAATGATTCTTTGGACAAAAAACGTGCAGAACAAAATAAATATCAGGAACAGTATGAAAAACTTACTCTTAGCCTGAATTCATCAGATAATGATATCAGAAATATTAAGCAAAATTTCCAGGATCAATTCTCAAGAGATTTGATGGAATTTGAAGAAAAAATGTATAAAATTACTGCTTCTTCTGCAGAAATTAAAGATAAATTAATTGGAGCGAAACACGATTTATCTGCACTTGGCAGCGTAAACTTAATGGCTCCAGAAGAATTTAACGAAGTAAAAGAACGTTACGAAAGACAAAATTCAAACTACGAAGATACAAAAAAGAGTTTGGACAACCTTACTATCGTTGCAGAGGAAATTAAATCAAAATCTGCAGAATTGTTCCTTGAAACTTATAATAAAATTAAAAAGAATTTTCATAATATGTTCCGTCGTCTCTTTAATGGTGGTCGTGCCGAATTAAAACTTGCAGACCCAGCCAATATTTTGACATCTGGAATTGATATTTATGCACAGCCACCTGGAAAAAAACTTGAAAACATTGCTCTTTTATCTGGTGGTGAAAAAACAATGACAGCTGTAGCCTTATTATTTGCAACATATCAGGTACGCCCTTCTCCATTCTGTTTATTGGACGAAATTGATGCCGCCCTTGATGATAAAAACGTTTCAAGTTTTGTAACAACCTTGGAAAGTTTTGCAAATGTAAGTCAGTACATAGTAATTACCCATAATAAGAAAACTGTAATGGGTGCAAGTACAATGCTTGGTATTACTATGCAGGAATCTGGAGTTAGTAAAATTCTCGCTCTTAAACTTGATGAAGATATTCCAAAAGGAAAAATGGAAGAATTCAATCAGGATGATTTTAAGGAAGAAGACGTTGCCCCAGAAGAAGGTGTTGTAATTCCTCCAAGACCTCCAAAGAGAATTAAAACAGAAGAAAAGGCAGGAGACAATTAATAAAACTTATGGAATTATCATCAGTTTTTGATACTATAAAAGAAAAAATTACCTCACTTAAAGAAAAGGTCCTTGATTTTTATGAAGAAAATAAAATCACTGCAATATTAATTGCTGGACTTTCTATTCTTGTTTTACTTTTGATAATTCTTTTACTATGCCTTCTTCCTTCTGGAAAAAATAAAAAGTCTGACTATGTAAATCCACCTTTAAAATTGAGTCAAGAACTGGAAATTCCTCAAGGGCCAGAAATGCCAAACAATTACACAATTTCCAGAGAAAATCGGGCATCCTGGGAAAAAGAAGATGCAAAAGAATGGTTTACTATTCCAGGCGACAAAGAAATTAATGCTTTATCTCAAACAAATGAAAATATGATAAATGAATTGCTGGGGGCTGCTCCGTGAAAAGACTATTTTTACTTTTAATTGCAATTCTTATAACATTAACATTCTCCTGTGCATCAAAAGAATCTGCAGAAGATTTATCTGAAATTCAAGCTCCTGTTGAAGAAAATGTTTTTACAGAAGAAAATGTTTTAACAGAAGAAAATTCTAATAATCCTCAAAATACAATAGAGCTTGAAAATCAAACTAATCAAGAAAAAGAAGTTGAAACTCTTCTTACCAATCAAGAAGATTCTGCACAAGAACAAGAAGCCGAAACTCTTCTTACCAATCAAGAAGATTCTGCACAAGAAAAAGAAGCTGTAACTTTACTTGAAGATAATTCTATTGAAAATTCAAATAAAGAAGTAATTGAAGATTTTCCTCCTCTTGAAGATATTGAAGAACCTCTTGTAATTGACTTAGAAGCTCCAGAAGAAATTGTTGAAAATATTGAAAACATTGAAAAAGCCGAGGAATTAACAATAGAAGAATTAGAAGAAATTCAACCGGATTTTCAGGAAAATCAAGAAATAATAGAGAATAATTTACCAAACTCAGAAAATAAAGAAGAAATTATAGAAGATAAAACAACTTCACAGGACTCTTTAGCTGATTTAGAAACTACTCCAAAAAAATTAGATGATGATGGCGTTGAATTCTTAGACTTAGATCCAAGTAATATTGTTTTAGAAATATCTGACACAAAAGAAAATGATTTTGAAGTAAATGAAGAAAAAGAAATAAAACCATCCAGAAGTATCACTTTAAAGAAATTAGAATATCTTGATGTCACTTACCCAGGAAAAGGCTGGATTTATATGGGACTTACAGATAATTCTAAAGATATAACTTATTTTGGCAGAAAAATTCTTCCTGGCGATACCAAATTCTCTCTACAAGCCAAAATTGAAGGAAAGAAAATTCTTCATTTCTATAAAGAAGATAGTCTTACAGGAGAATATATTGACGACTACATTGAAGTAATCGTTGAAAAAGAAAAAGGTTCAAGTAAAACTCATATTGAAGCACCAAAATATATTCCTCAAATAAAAAAAGAAAGTAAAAAAATAAAGAAATCAGAAGTTTCTATAAACACAAATGAACTTCAATCTCTTGAATCTGCTAAAAATGAATCTGCTAAAAAAGAAGCAGCTAGTGATAACAATTCAAAATCTTCAGTAAAAGTTAATGAAGGTAAAACAGAACCTAACAATTCTCAAAATATAGTAGATGATCAGACGACAATTGTAAAAGAAAAC
>CAMGTC010000238.1 GCA_946061765.1 uncultured Treponema sp. | reverse complement strand
AATTCAAGGTAAAGTTTATTACCAAAATGTGAAATTCTTTCTTTAATGTGTTCTGATTGAATCTTCAGATACTTTTCGTTGTCAAATCCCTTTTTCATAACCTGAAAAGTATAATTTATTTTTTTTCGTTTTTCTATAAGAAAAATGAATTAAATCAGGGCTTCCGTATTATAAACGCTTTTCCGTAATGTTGGTGCGAAGGAGCGGGGCGTGATTCAAAAACACTCTTTTTGTGGCTGCTGCGAAGCGGCAGTTCAATAGTTTCTATACCACAAAAAGCGTGTAGCGCATTATTGCGCGGTTTTGAATCACGCAACCGTGACTGGGAGCCAAAAATTCGGGATTTTTGTTTATAATGCGGAAACCCTGTGAATTAAATAATATTCGGTTATATAATCTTAAACAGACGTATTTAACATAAAAAAGGCCCGGATATTAAAATCTGAGCCTTCTGTCTATATGAGTTTTTGAAAATCAAAACTACATAGAAGTATATCCGCCGTCAACAGGTAAAATTACCCCAGTTAAATAAATTGAAGCTGGGCTTGAAAGGAAGATTGCATTTACATTGATATTGTGATTTCCCAATTACACACTTATTTAGTCAACTCGTAAAACAAAATTGAAGAAGCCTGAGCGACATTCAAACTATCAATTGAATTTGATTTTCCTTCCTTCATGCCAGCCCAAGGAATAATTACAAGTTCATCGCAATTTTCTTTTACAATATCACTAATTCCACTTTCTTCATTTCCAAGGATAATCAAAAGAGATTTTTTATTCTCCTTCTGAACATTTGCAGAATTCTTTTTACGTATTTCCTGACTCAGCTCTTCAAGAGTTTTTTTTGCTTCAAGCGAAGTTCCAATTCTAATCATTTTTCCGTCTAAAACTTCAAGCAAACGGGCTATCGATTTAACCGAGTAAATATTAACATATTCCATACCGCCTTCAGCAACACGGTAAGAAGAAGTAGTTATTGTAGATTGAGTTTCATCCATTGGGATTACAATATTTTTAATTCCAAAAAATGCAGCAGAACGGACAATTGCACCAAAATTATTGGCATTTCCAATTCTATCCAGAAGAATTGCGTTTTCTCCATTTTCAATCCAAGAATCAGTTATATCAGAATCTAACTGTTGAATTTCAGGAGCTTCAATCATTGCAACAACACCCTGATGATGAACAGTCCCGCTTAATTTTTCCAAATCTCCAGCAGGTTTTTGATTATAAACCCCATGATTTTTTGCTAATTTTTTACAAAGGCCACCAAACTTTGGCGCCAAATCTTCTGTAAAATAAAGCCTTTTAATCTTCTCTGGATGATTTTTCTCCAATTTCTTAACAGTGGCAAAACCACAGACCGCCAGTTCATTGCGTTGTTTATTTTTCATATATCTAACATTATAATGCTTATATGAAAAGAATTCTATTTCAATCATATTTTTGGGCATTCATCCTGATTTTTATTGTAAAAAACAATAACCTTGCAGCTCAAAATAATTTAGTTTTAAGAGAAAGTTATGATATCGATAAAATCCAGACAATCGAACTTTCACTTAAATACGAAGACATCAAAATAGAAAGCATTCAGGGGCAAAATGTAATTCTAGAAATTGATTCAAATAATTCAAAATTACTTCCAGAAATTCAACTTTCAGACAAAAAACTTTTGGTAAAACAGGAAAGCTGGGATTTTTCCAGAGGGGACAGATGTCTACTTGCTATTTACCTACCCGCCAGTCAAGAAATTAATTCACTCATAATCAAAAACCTTTACGGAAACATCTCTCTCAAGAATATAAATAGCCAAAATTCAGTAGAAATTCAAAGTGATAACAGTCAGATAGAAATAAAGGCCCTTACAAGCGATTATTTTGCTCTAGAGGTAGAGAACTGTCCCCCAGTTAAACTAAACAATTTTTCTGTAAATTATTTTAATATTTCGGGGACACATGCCGATTTTGACCTGAATCTTCTGCACGCCCCACTTGCCCAGTCTTTTATTCACTCAAAATTCGGAAAAATAAACCTTAGTATCCCAAAAAGTGATAATTTTGAACTTCAGACTTTCTCTACAAAATCTTATATTACAAATAAATTTACAAATTCCAAATCACAATCTAAAGACTTCACCAGCTATATTCACAATCAAGGCGGCCCTGTTATTAAAATTCAAACTTTTGAAGGTGATATTACAATTACACAATAATTTCTGGCTGTTCCGGCTAAAGCCGTCGGGCTTTCCAGGGTTCCGCTAACGCTCCATCCTCCTCGGCAAGCCTGCGGTGGACGCAAGCGCCCCTACAATCCCTTACAGGAATAATTTACAATTGTGTAAAGTGGATAACTAATTCAAAATCTCAAAATTTTCTACGTTTAAACTCCACCAGTCGCCACATGCAAGTTCAGACCAGGTACCGCCTATTTCAATAGATAAAGGAATACCAGACTCATCATCATAGGAAACTTTTATATTTCTGGAAAGTAAACCTTCTGGAGGATTATCTGCAATCTCAAGTGCTTCTTCATAACTAGCCCAAATATGATTAAAAAGACTTTCTACAGAAAAAAATTTTTCAGAATCCTCTAATATTTTCTTATCTTCTTCCTGACTATCGCTTTCGTAAACACCTTCCATAATTTGATAAGAAGTTTTACCATCACTAATAGTTACTTGAACCAATGGACTTTTCCCATAATCAGCACAAATCATATAAGTAAAAGAATAATCACTACAATTTAAATTTTCCCACTTTTCTTTAGCAGCCTTATATTTTTCTAAACTAAAAACAATCTGGTAATCTGAATTATTCACATCAGGTACACAAGATAAAAACACAAAACCCAGCACAAATAAAAAGAAAAATTTTACTATACGTAATAACTTCATAAATTTAATTATAAAATCCAAACTTTTGAAAAACAAGAGATAAAGCAAAACCAAGTCGCCCCACTGTGCGAATTAGGCTGCCTAATCATCCAAGGCTACTACTACAGCAAACCAATTCCAATTTTTGAATACGAAGAAAAATATCTTGTGTAAAAAATTATTTTTTGTCGAGTTTTTTCTTTGTTTTTGTGAACACATCTTCTGAAGAAGGAATGAAAACAACAACTTCCCATTCTTTGCTTTTTATAAGACGATTATCAAATACAAACTGTATAACCTAATTCTTTAATGTAATTAATCAGATAAATCCATTCTGGGTTATTGTGTTCGTGGCTGTCTATACCATGTTCATTCAATGCTGCATGGCAAAGTTCGTGCAATAAAACACCATCTAAATCTTTGTAATTTTCATTGATAACTATAATTTGTCCATAATTGCGTCCACAGTATTTTTTCCCCTCTTCTGTTGGGGTGTATACATAGCATTCAACTTTTTCTTTTATTGGGTATTTAGAACACTTAAAAAGCTTTTCCAGTTCATGTTCACGCTGTGTAAGGCTTGCATCTTCTCTAAGCTTTCCAAGTTCACTTTCGATTAAAGTAAGAATCTCTTGATGAAGAAGACGTTGAGATTTAATAACTTTTGCAAGAGTAATAAAAATACCCGTATCTATTGCTAAAACTGCCAGTAAAATAATTAAAAGCTTCTTCATAATAGTATTTCCCTTTCATTTTTACATATTATAACTTGTTTTTATTATTATTTCGAATTTCGAATTTTAATTCAGGGGTTATTACAAATCCTAAAAACGGCCGAGTCAAGGGCTTGAACGAAGTGTCCCTTGACCGGACGTATTGGTAATGCATAAAATTGATTTTTATAATCGCATTTGCATTATGAAAGACTGCCAGTCAGAAAGTGACTGTCAAAACCGTTACCGCCTGCCTGACGGCAGTCAGGGCCTTGCTACATGCGCAAGTCGGCAAGGAAACTCGGTAGTGAGCGAAAGTGAACGGACTACCCCTTCTCCTAGGGGAAAGCAGATTTTTTTAATCTTGTAAAATAATTGGTTTAGGAAGGTTTTTATAGAGTTCTATGAATTCCTTAAAAAAAGGTTTCATAAAATCTGCACAACCACCTTCTTCTTTCATTCTTTTCAAGATATGTTGAAAAAAAGCTATTTCTTTATTGTAATCGCCTAAATTAAGGTCTCTAAGATTCGGATTTTTTGTTACTGGACGATCTTTAATAGAGTTTATTTCATTAAGGCGTTCACGTGCGTCTGCAATAAAACTCATCTTAAATGAGGCAGATTTTTCGTGTCCGTATTTTTTATCTGTTTTCAGACCTGCGGAAGCCATTGAAATAATTGTAAGTAAGCTCCCTATAAGATAAACATAGTATGTGTCATACAAAACCTTTGTTTCAAGTTCTTTTTGCGACGGGCTATACTCAAAAGTCCTTGATAAGATACCATTAAGCTCTTTTTGGCTCATGTATTTTTCGTTTGTTTCCAACATAATTCTTCCTTAATTTTGTAAACCGCAAGTTGTTTCAACAACTGAGGATTTACAAAAC
>CAMGTC010000237.1 GCA_946061765.1 uncultured Treponema sp. | reverse complement strand
AAAAAATCTCTATAAGTAAGGTTGTTATTTATTCCTTGGTATTCACATAATTTTCTTGAAAATCTAACAATAATGAAAGAAAATTTTATTGTATTAAGTCCAACTGGAAAAACCATTACATAAACAAATATAGGGGGATTTTTATTTATTATTCCCATAATTATATATGCTGCAAATGTACAAAAAATTTGTATTATATACGCAAACAATGGCAAAAACCAACTTAATAATGATACACCTGTTATAATTGTTGACAATGAAACTCCAGTTATAACAAAAAAGTCAGATGAATATTGATCATTTAATAATGAAAAAAAGTTTGTGGCAAAAACATTTAAACTTGTAATTGACCATACCAATTTATAATTAGTTGTTTTTGAAAACAAAAAACAAAAAGTAATTAAATAACTAAAGAACAATATAAATAGTTTTATTAATTTAATGTTACTATTCAAACAAAAATGTAAGCTTATAGTTAAATGTACTGTAAAAAATACTATTAATGATATATATAACGCCAGCTTTGATGATTTAAATTTCCAATCTAAATAATTGTCCATATAACTTATCTTTAAAAATTAATCAATTATCTCATTTAATATTTTTTTTGACAAAGAAAAGTGTCTGATTGTTTCTTCTTCACCATATACTTTGTAATATTTTCTGATTTTTTCAAAATCCAATTTGTTTATTTCTCTTTTCCTTATTATTTTAGAGATAATAATAACAATTAGATAAATTAATTCACTATACCAATATTTAATTTTTGATGGATTTGATTTTAGTAAATTTGCCAATTTTAAATAATAATTCGTAAGTTTTTTAAATATTTTATACATAAAAACATTATAAAAAACTTACGATAAAAAGTCAACTAATCATTTAAACATTTAACACAACCAGCTTTAACAAGCCAAGATACTCCGTAACCAATCTGTAAAAAGCACTCTGATATGATTATACCATATCCTGGGAGTCCTAAAGGATCTACTAAAGCAAAACAAAGAATTGCACAGATCATTATTATTGCACAAATTAAGTATACCTTATTTCTTAGTTTCTTTTTTTCTGTCATTTTGTTTCCATGCTTTCTAAATCTTAAAATTTGAACTATAAATGAAACGTACAATATCCCTGCAAAAATACAATGAAATATAGAAGAAATAGAACTATTTAAACAAAATAATCCTATTATATTTTCATTTGTTCCACCGCCAGTAGGAAAAGCAGCGACACCAAAAGCACAAATAGCGGATATGCAAGTTAAAATATTATCTATTTTATCATAACCAGAATATGCCCAAAAATATACAGCTGTCATACAAAGTAAAGAAATCATAAATAATTTACTATTTGCATGATAAGTTGCAGAAATACTATGAAACCAATTTGGATGATTTACACCTGCAAATTGTCCAAACAATCCAAAACCAATACAAAGAATTGGTAAAAGGATGCATAACCAACCAAGAATTTTCTGTTGGTTTTTTAATAAAATTTTATCATTGTTATTCATAATAAAATCCTCCAAGAATTAACTTGGAGGATTTACTTTAACTACTGAAGTAATCTAAGCACATTCTGAGAACTATTATTAGCCTGAGCTAACATTGCTGTTGAAGCCTGTTGAAGAATTGCATCTTTTACGTAATTAACCATTTCCCTACAAACATCTGTATCTCTGATCCTAGATTCAGAAGCCTGCAAGTTCTCTGCGGCAACGTCTATCCCTTTCTGTGCCATTTCTGCTCTGTTCATATTCGCACCTAGATCGCCTCTCTGCTTGAGAACAATCTTCAATGCTTCATCAATAGTAGCAATTGTCATATTACTAGATTCCTGATCTTCCACAGAAACAGCAGCACCACCTTCCTGCGAACCTTTAAGCCCAAGAGCTTCTGCAGACATATTACCAACATTTACCTTAATGTTCTGATCCATGTTGGCACCAATTTGGAACTGAACTCCATTTTCTGCAAAACGACCAGTGAGAATATTCATTCCATTAAACTGTGCCTGAGAAGCAATACGATCTACTTCTGAAATAAGAGCATTGCATTCCACGGAAATTTGCATCCTATCTTCTTCTGAATAAATTCCGTTTGCCGACTGAACTGCAAGTTCTCGAACACGCTGAAGAATATCTACAGTTTCCTGTAAATAACCATCTGCTGTCTGAACGAAAGAACTCATATCAGAAACATTTTTTGATGCCTGATTAAGTCCACGAATCTGAGAACGCATCTTTTCAGAAATACTAAGACCAGCAGCATTGTCCGAGCTACGATTAATTGCCATACCAGATGAAAGCTTTTCCATATCCTTCTGGATGTTAGTTCCATTGATACCTGCTTGACGTGCTGCATAAGCACTACTCATATTGTGATTTATAATCATATAAGTACCTCCTTGTACTTTTTTACAATAAACTAAAACCTTCTACTTCAAAAGTAACATCATCTTCATAAAGGCCCTCGTCAAAAGAATTGTTTGCATAAGCTTCTGTTAAACCATCTGCAACTTCTTTTGCCATTTCCTTGCTTTTATATATTCCTTGAATTTCTTTTTTATTTTCCGTTATTGAATATATTACGTATACTTTATCCATATTTAACCTCTTTTAAAAAGATTTTTAAAAAGGTTGCCTATTTTTATAAAGAAATTTTTGATTTTTTCAAAAAGATTTTTAATTGCAGAAAAAGCTTCTTTGTTTTCTTTCTTTGAGTTATCATTAGCAACTTTTGCTTCAACTTTTGCTGCATCTACATCTTTTTGTTTTTTGGCAATATTTTTTACTTTTTTATTAAGATTCTTTTTTTCATTTTTTGTAATCTTTCCATCAGAAGATGCTTGATCAACATAATCTTTTAAATCATCTTTTGCTTTCTTAAGTTCTGCTGATTTTTTTATAACCTTTACATTTTTTTTTACTGCATTTGCAGAAGCAATTACTGCTTCGTTTACTTCTTTTTTTATTTTATTTGCCATTTAGTTAATCTCCTTTATAATATTAACTTTTATATTTAATTTTCTTTAAATCTAGTAGCAATTCTAATTTTTTCACCAGCATTTGGTTTTAAAAACATAGATATTCTTTTTGCAGAAAGAATTTTCCACCATTTTTCATCTCCACCAAATTCAACATAGTTATTTGGCTTTACTTTTCCTTCTGTAAATGCTTTTTTTGGAACTTCTGCCCAAAGCATAACTGGTTTTTCATTATGATGTTTTACTTCAAATTTTACCATCCTAAAATCTTTTCTGGTACTCATTTTTTCTCCTTACATAAAAAAAGCCTACTATTCAGTAGGCTAAATACTTTTTTAAATAATCGTCCAGGGAGAATTTCGAAATCTCGACATTCTGGGCGTAAACCAGACGCTCTAATCAGCTGAGCTACCTAGACATAATTGGGTTTGGTGGGAATCGAACCCACATGTGTTTCCACGGCTGCTTTTGAGACAGCTGCGTATACCAATTCCACCACAAACCCATATCTGGGAATCGAACCCAGGCTTCCTCCAAACCAACAGCTCAGGTGAAAAAAGTAAACAGTAACCTGCCAATAAACAAAGCTGAAGTTAGATACTCGTTTGGTGGCGTGCTGCCAATTACACTAAAGCTAATGGCTAATTGCTGTTTCTCAATTGCCAAGTGATCCTACCAAGAGTCGAACTTGGATTTTGGGTTTAGAAGACCCGTGTTCTATCCATTGAACTATAGGACCATATAAAATATCTTAAATTGTAGAACTTATTTCTTTTAATTCTTTATCTATCTCTTCTTGAGTTAAAGGTAATTTTATTTCTTTCAATTCTTTATCTATCTCTTCTTGAGTTAAAGATTTATTTTTCTGTTCGGAAATAATTATTTTATCAAAATTAAACATAAATACCTCTGATAATTCTTCTAAAATAATTTTCATTTTTACCTTTAACTTTGTATTACTAAAATGCTAGTTCTTGTTTCCTGCCTACGTCATCACCTTTCGGCTTGCGAACTCAGCGTAGAACTAGCAAGCACTCCATATTTAATCTTTGCAGACCGTTTTTGGTTATGGAAAACCATAGTACACCATGAGGGAATTGCACCCACACTCTTCGGTTTATAAGACCGCTGCATTCACTAATATGTGCTAATGGTGTATAATTATTTAATATTCAAAATATTTTAAACCTTCTTTTATGCTATTTATTGTTTCACTTATAATATCCGTTTTCATTCTCTTTCTCAATTATAACAAATTAAAAATAATTTGTCAAGATTAAAAATTCTTCATAATTTCCAGCATCTTTTCTTCAGATATAGGATTGTTATATCTAAAGTTTAAAATATCTTTTTTTCCTTCTTCTGTCAAGATTCCATATTTCTTTTGATATTCTTTCAAATACTCTTCATCTGACAAAGGATTGTAATATAATCTCAATACTTCTTTTTTTTCTTCTTCTGTCAAGATTCCATATTTCTTTTGATATTCTTTCAAATACTCTTCATC
>CAMGTC010000236.1 GCA_946061765.1 uncultured Treponema sp. | reverse complement strand
GCTGGAGCGAGGGGAAGGCTTTCCCCTCCTTTTGTACACTTTAAACGGTCGTTTTAAATAGCACTTTTCTTAATTATTTGCTTTTATAGACTCATAAATTAAAATCTTCGCACTGTGCTGATTTATATGATTTAATGGGAAATAAAAAGTAAAAAAACTTGACAATCTCGGCAAAATGCATATATTTTAAGTTAATATAACTTATAATAAGTTATAAAGGGGTGACAATATGATGAATGTAAGTGTAAGAATGGATAATGATACAAAAAAGGAGTTTGAAAAATTCTGTAAAGATGTCGGACTTTCAATTTCCGGAGCGTTCAATTTATTTGCAAAAAAAGTAATTCGTGAGCATAGAATTCCGTTTGAAATCACAAATGAAGACCCTTTTTATAGTGAAGAAAATCAGAAACGGCTCGAACTTTCAATTCAACACGCAAAGCAAGGTAAACTTACAGAGCATGAATTGATTGAGGCCTGAGCATGAAAAAAGAATGGACAGATGAAGCTTGGGAAGATTATCTTCTTATTCAAAGTGACAAAAAACTTCTGAAGAAAACAAACGCCTTGCTAAAAGATATTGAACGTGCTGGATATTACCCATTATCATAAGTAGCCTGTTACCCTTTTTTTTATTATCTTTACAATATGACATACGGTTACATTCGGGTAAGTACGGACAAGCAGACTGTGGAAAATCAGCGGTTTGAAATCGTGGAATTTGCAAAACGCAATTCGCTTGTTCTTGACAGCTGGATTGAAGAAACTGTGAGCGGAACAATCAGGCCGGAAAATCGTGCGCTTGGGAAACTTCTTGATTCCATTCAAAAAGATGACCTGATTATCTGCTCGGAACTTTCGCGGCTTGGGCGCAGTCTTTTTATGATTATGTCAATCCTAAACAAGCTGATGGAAAAAGGTGCACGAATCTGGACAATCAAGGACGGTTACAGGCTTGGCGATGATATTCAGTCAAAGGTGCTCGCTTTTGCATTCGGGCTTTCGGCTGAAATTGAGCGGAACCTTATAAGCCAGCGGACAAAAGAGGCTCTCGAACGAAAAAAGGCCGAAGGTCAGAAACTCGGACGCCCCAAAGGCAGCACAAGCGATGTTTCAAAACTGGACGGAGCAGAAATCGGTGCCACAATTATGCTTATGCAGGGAATTTCTGTAAATCAGATGGCAAAACTGTACGGCGTCCACCGGAATACGGTAAAAAAGTTCATCGCAACAAAACGGCTTGATTCTCAGGAAAATATCGAACGGATTCTAAAATTAATCGGGTAAAACTTAAACTTCCCTCATAAAAATGTAACTACCATCAAAAAAAAGTTCCCTGAACACGCAAAACTTCCGCCAGAAAACCGCCAGCTTTTTGTAGTAATTTTCTGCCAGCTTCTGTATCAAATTCGCGCCAAAGTCTGTATTAAATTACTGTTAACTTCTGTATTTAAAAGTCGCCAATATCTGTATCGAAAAACTGCCAAAATCTGTATTAAAAACTTGCCAAAGTCTGTATTCTAAGGTAAACTGTAAACATGGCGTATAACAATAGACTTGCAGATTCGATTCTCAAAGAAATGCTCGAAGCAAAAGGTGCCGTTCTGGTAGAAGGTGCAAAGTGGTGCGGAAAAACAACCACCGCAGAGCAACTTGCAAACAGCTGTCTTTACATGCAGGATCCTGCTAAAAAAGAGCAGAACTTACAGCTTGCAAATTTAAATCCTTCTATTTTATTGGAAGGAAAAACACCCCGTCTGATAGATGAATGGCAGCTTGCACCTAAACTTTGGGATGCTGTTCGTTTTGAAGTTGACAGACGAAACGAATTTAATCAGTTTATATTAACAGGCTCAGCAGTTCCTGCTTCGTTTGATGAAATTTCACATTCAGGCACAGGACGAATCTCTAGATTACTGATGAGACCAATGACTCTTTTGGAAACAGGGGATTCAACAGGAAAAGTTTCATTAAAAAAACTTTTTCAAAATGAAACTGATATTGCTGCAACCAGCGAAACCGACCTAAAGAAAATTGCATATTTGATATGTCGTGGCGGATGGCCAAAAGTTCTTGGAACTTCGGAAAAAATAGCATTAAGACAGTCGATTGACTATTACGATGCTGTTGTGAATTCTGATGTTTCCAGAGTGGATGACAAAAACCGGAATCCCGAAAGAGTAAAACGTGTAATGCACTCCTATTCAAGAAATCTTGGAACGCAAATAAAATATGAAGACTTGCGCAAAGACATTCTAGGAAACGATATTGACAGTTTTAGCATAGAAACACTTTATGATTACCTTTCAGCATTAAAGAAAATATTCGTAATTGAAGACTCTCCTGCATGGAATCCAAATCTTCGTTCAAAAACAGCAATCCGCACAACAGATAGAAGATATTTTGTTGACCCGTCTATTGCTACAGCTTGTCTTGGTCTTGGCCCTGAAGATTTGATAAATGATTTGAACACAATGGGTTTTCTTTTTGAAAATCTTTGCATCAGGGATTTAAGAGTTTATGCCCAGACACTTGACGGACTTGTTTATCATTATAGAGATAAAAGCAATCTTGAGTGTGATGCAGTTGTTCATTTGCGCAATGGCAGTTACGGTCTAATCGAAGTAAAACTCGGTGGCGACAAACTTATTGAAGATGGTGCAAAAACATTAACTACGCTTGAGAAAAATATTGATACATCAAAAATGAAACCACCTAGCTTTAAAATGATACTTACCGCTGTGGGCGACTATGCTTATAAACGAGAAGATGGAATACTGATTGTTCCAGTTACCTGTCTTGGAAATTGACGTTTATCCCTAGAATGATGCGACACTGAAAATGTGAAAAAATTTTCAAAAACGCCAGTAAAAATGTGTAAACTTTAAAATAATTCTCTTTATTTTTGTGTAAAAATAATATAAAATGGAATTATGCAAAGAAAGGCCTTGGCACAACTTTTAGACTGGAAAAAATCTCCACGTAGAAAACCTTTGATTTTAAAAGGTGCAAGACAGGTGGGAAAAACCTGGCTTATGAAAGAGTTTGGCCGACTTAATTACGAAAAAGCTTTCTATTTTTCTTTTGAAAGGGAAGAAGAGCTTTTTCATATTTTTGAAAAGAACAAAGATCCTCTCAGAATCATTGATCAGCTCGGAACTATTTATAATGATAAAATAGAACCTGAAAAGCATCTTATCATTTTTGATGAAATTCAAGAATGTCCCAAAGCTCTTAATTCATTAAAGTATTTTAATGAAGAAGCAAATGAATTTCATATAATTGCGGCAGGCAGTCTTTTGGGAACTTTACTTGCAGAATCGATGAGCTATCCCGTAGGAAAGGTTAATCTTCTTGATATTTATCCAATGGATTTTGAAGAGTTTTTAGAAGCCGTGGAGCCATCGCTATTAAATTATATAGAACAAACTTCTCCAGATGAAATAATCGAAATTCAGCACACAAAGTTGATTGAACATTATCATAATTATTTAATTATAGGCGGAATGCCAGAGTGTGTTTCCTGTTGGGTAAATGAAAAGAATTCCGGCATTGTTGCAGAAATTCAAAAAGAACTAATAAATCTTTATGAGAATGACTTTGCAAAACATAATAAAAAAGTAAATGCAGCAAGGATTCTTCTTGTTTTTCGCAGTCTTGTCAGTCAGCTTTCAAAAGAAAACGAAAAATTTATATATGGCTGTGTAAAACAGGGCGCACGGGCAAGAGAATTTGAAGAATCAATTGAATGGCTTGTTTCAAGTGGAATTGTACTTAGAGTTTATGATGTTACTAAACCAGAGCATCCTTTAAAAGCATTTGAAGATTTTTCAAGTTTTAAGCTTTTCTTTTTTGATGTAGGACTATTAAAATATGCAGCAGGAGTTTCTAATAAGGATATTATTCTTGATACGGGATTTCAATTTAAAGGTGCTCTTACAGAAAATTATGTTTTACAGCAGTTAATACCGCAATTTGATGTAAAACCGCATTATTATTCTCCGTCGCAAAACTATGAAATAGATTTTCTGCTTCAAAATGAAAGTGACATAATCCCTGTTGAATGTAAAGCAGGAAAAAATACCATAAGTGCAAGTTTTAAGCGTTATAGAAACGAACAGAATCCAAATTTTGCAATACGTTTTTCCGAGCTGCCTTACAAAAAACAGGAAGACATGATAAATGTGCCTCTTTATCTTGCCGGCCAGATAAAAAAAATTGGAGTTGAAAAATGAGCATAAATTGGAAATTGACGATTATCCCTAGAAAAGTGTGATAATCTCCTTGAATTATCCTCAGAAAAGTGTTGATTTTATCCAAATTTATCCCTAGAAAAGTGTAAAAAATCTCTTGATTTATCCCTAGAAAAGTGTAAAATAAAAGAATGTACCGTTTTATGTACGAAAATCTTGTAGAATGGAAAAATTCACCTCATAGAAAACCTCTGATACTTGAAGGAGCGCGTCAAGTCGGAAAAACATGGCTTATAGACGAGTTTGGCTCAAAAGAATTTAAATATTACATCAAAATAAATTGCGAAAAT